>JBQTJD010000774.1:0-1803 GCA_052387475.1 Anaerolineales bacterium
GGTAGGGATAGAAGTGACAGTTGACGGCGCAATCCTGAAAGTGCATCCAGTTCACTTCCACGTGAAAGGCGCGCAGCTTGTCCTCGCCCAACTCGCTCGGCTTCTGTGGGCCGATCTTCTTTTCAAGCACCGAATTCACGCGATTGAGGCCCTCGCCTTCGGAGGCGATGTCGGTGTCGTGCAGGTTCATCATGTGGTCGGCCCCGACAGGCGCAACGGCGTACCCGACGCCCAGCACCTTCTTCAGCCGAGGCTCGTGCATCGGCAGTTCCTGCTTCTTCACGGTGAGATTGAAATCGTCAGCCGCCGGCCCAAAGCGTTCGGCCATGCGCGCCACCCCCTCGGCCAGCATCGCGCCGAAGCCTTCACGCCGCGAGAGCATCTCGATGGATTTCACGAGCAGCGCGCCATCGCCCCAACGATACTCAAGACCGCCGGTGTCTTGTGTGGTGATAATGCCGCGCTCGAACGCTTCCATCGCGAACGCAATCGAGGCACCGGTTGAAATCACGTCGAGGCCGTTGGCATTGCACAACTCGGCGGCCTTGCACACGGCCAGGTTGTCGGCCACACGGCACAGTGCGCCGAGCGCGGCCATGCCTTCGTAGTCCGGGCCGCCGTATTCGGGATTGAGTTTTTGGTACGGGTTGTCGCTCTCATGCTCGAACACCTGCTTGCAAGAAATCGGGCAGGCCTGACAAGTGTCGCGGTCTTTGAAGAACATCTCATAGTTGCGTTCACCGCTCAGGTTGTCGCGCTCTTCCCACATCGGCACCGAGAAGTTCTGTGTGGGCAGCGCGCCGTTGTGGCCCCACCACGCCAGCGAGTCCTGCGTGCCGCGCCCCGGCGCAGTCGCCCATGCGGCCAGCGTTTTATAATTTTCGCCCAGCCATTTTGAGACTTGCGTGACGCGCGGGCGTGCGGCGACAGGCACATTCGTCGTACCGCGCACTGCGACTGCTTTGAGATTTTTCGACCCCATCAGCGCGCCGAGGCCATTGCGGCCCGCCGCGCGGTTGATGTCGTGCATCACAGCCGCATATAGCACGCGGTTCTCGCCCGCCGGCCCGATCTGCGCCACACGGATGCGCTCATCGCCGAGTTCTTTCTTCAGGGCGGTTTCGGTCGGCCACGTTTCTAATCCCCACAGATGCTCGGCGGAATGGATTTCGACTTGTTGATCTTTGATCCACAAGTAAACGGGTTTCTCAGCTTGCCCATGAATCACGAGCGCATCAAAGCCGGTGCGCTTGAACTCATGCCCCCACCAGCCGCCGGCCTCGCTACTGCCGATGGCCCCGGTCAATGGGGATTTGCCGCCGACGCCGTGCCGCCCAGCGCCCGGGAGATTGGTGCCCTGCAGGATGCCGGGCGCGAAGATGAGGAGATTGTTCGGGCTGAACGGGTCGGTGCGCGGCGCGAGATCGCGCAACAGCAAATACGCCACGAGCGCCCGTCCGCCGACGAGCAGTTTGTAGAGTTCATCCGGCGGAGTCTCCACGCGTGTCGTGCCGGTTGTCAGATCAACGTGAAGAATTTTGCCATGAATGCCGCCGAGCATGGTCTTCCTTTCTGCCGGTCGCCCTGAGCGCGACCGCAATGCCTGGACACGGCGCGCACCTTGTCGCGCGAAGGGTCACTCTTGAATCGAAAGAGGCCCTTCGCGCGACAAGGCTCTCGCTATACGGAAGCTGTGCGTACGCGCTCAGGGTGATATGATGGAGAAATAGGTCTCAGCTTCAATCCGTTCAATCTGTGTAATCCGTTGACTAGCTCGATTACGAAATTGACCCGATGCCATAC
>JBQTJD010000775.1:0-10661 GCA_052387475.1 Anaerolineales bacterium
CCGACAGTAGCATGTTCGATCGTCCATCGAAACCGCTCCTCCATATCAGGAATGACATGGAAGGTAACGGTTCCGTTATAGCTCTCAGCTTGTAAAGGGGCCTGTACCCGTTATAGGGACACTACCCTATAAGCGAATTGAGCCGAAAAGTACACCTATTCGGCTCAATTACGAGTTAGCAATTAGCCGTTTGTGAATTCGTCCTCCAAGCGATAAATGGTTGGCAGCAGTTCCCGAATGTCCTGCAAGCAATCGCGCATGCGGGCGCGCGCGCGAGATAAGCGCGACTTCACCGTGCCGAGCGCCACGCCCGTCGTCTCCGCGATCTCGGCGTAGTCCATCCCCTGCACATCGCACAGCACCGTGACGGTGCGCATGTCCTCGGGCAAGCGGTCAAGGCACCTTTGAATGTTGATGGCGAGTTCGTGCCGCTGCGCGCGGGCTTCGGGCAGTTCATCGGGTGAGGCCAGCACCGCATCGGAGTCCATCTCGGTGCCATCGGGCGCCGTCATCATCTCCTCGAGCGAGACGGCCGGGCGGCGCTTGCGGCGACGCAGTTCGTCGTAGCAAGCGTTGGTCACGATCCGCATCAACCAACTGCGGAAGTTGCCGCCGCGATACGAATCAATGTGTTTGTACGCGGAGATGAAAGCGTCCTGCGTCGCATCCGCCGCCGACTCGCCCTCGCCCATCACCCGATAGGCGACGTTGTACGCCAGCGACTGATACTGAATCACCAGCCGGTTGAAGGCGTCGAGGTCACCTTTTTGCGCGTCGCGGATCAGGGCCGGTTCGTCCATCGGCGCAAATAATACCAGAAGGTCTTCGGGCGTTGGGTCGAAGCGAAAGGGGTACATGCCGATCTCCTTGAATGGGCGCTCTGTGAGATCTCATTCAATTTAGGAGACAGGCGTTACCCTCGTTTGCCGGCGCGGTGACAGGCCCGTAACCGGGCATTACGAATCGGTAACGCGTAGACAGGTAATCACTTCGTGATTGAAGGTCGCCTCTGTAAAGGCGGGCTTGGCTTTATAATCATAGTGTCTTTAGCCTGTTTCGCCACAGAGACACCGAGACACAGAGTCTGAATTGACTCAGCGCTCTCTGCGTTCTCAGCGGTGCAACGTTCTGATCATGTGTGGACGCTTTACCCTCACCGTTGACTCCGATGAATTGCAGCCTGCTTTCGACTTGAGCGAACCGGCGCCCGCCGGGCTGATGCCGCGTTACAACATCGCCCCGACGCAACCGGTGGCTGTAGTGCCGAATCTTGAGCCGCGCAAACTCGAACTCTTCCAATGGGGCCTCATCCCCTCATGGGCCAAAGACCCGAAGATCGGCAACTCGCTTATCAACGCGCGCGGCGAAACCGTGGCCGAGAAGCCGGCCTTCCGCGCCGCGCTCAAACGCCGCCGCTGCCTGGTACTGGCGGATGGCTTTTACGAGTGGAAGCGCGAAGGCAAAACAAAAACGCCGATGTACATCCAACTCAAGGGCGGCAAGCCGTTCGCTCTGGCGGGACTGTGGGAAGTGTGGCACGCCGCCGATGGGTCGGCGGTCAACACTTGCACCATCATCACCACCGAGCCGAATGCGTTGACCAAGGACATCCACGACCGCATGCCCGTCATCCTGCCGCCCTCGGCGTACGACACGTGGCTGACGCCGGGTGAACTGCCCACACCAGAAGCGTTGGCGTTACTCAAGCCGTTCGCCGCATCGAAGATGAAAGCACGCCCGGTGTCCACGCTCGTCAACAGCCCTCGCGTTGACTCGCCTGAAATTCTGATGTAGGGGCGACCCTTGTGGTCGCTGGAGGGCGGGGACCAGTCTCGCCCTCTTTGCGTCCTTCGCGTCTTCGCGGTTTAATGCTTTTCATGTCTCATTCGGATAAAGCTGCGCTGCGCGGTGAGCCTTCG
This sequence comes from Anaerolineales bacterium, assembly GCA_052387475.1. GTDB lineage: Bacteria > Chloroflexota > Anaerolineae > Anaerolineales > UBA6663 > JANWXR01. The sequence continues at coordinate 1,920 of JBQTJD010000775.1, forward strand.
TATGTGTGGCGCGCAGGGCAAGAGCGGCGGCTCAATCTCATTCGTGCCGCGCTATCCCGCCTCGAGTCAGCGCGCGTGCTCGATAACGGCTGCGGCCTCGGGGCCTATATCGTGAAGCTACGGCAGTTCACACCGCAAGTGTATGGGTTGGAATACGAGTTCGATCGAGCGACTGAAGCAGTGCGCCGGTTGGATGTGGCTTGTGTGGTATGCGCCGCGAGCGAACGGCTGCCGTATCCCGACGATACCTTCAACGCTATCCTCTCGAATGAAGTTATCGAGCATGTGCAGGATGATCGCGCGGCGGTGGCAGAGATGGCGCGGGTGTTGCGGCCCGGCGGGCGGCTGCTGATCTTTTGCCCGAACCGCTGGCATCCAGTGGAGACGCACGGCATTTACTGGCGCGGGCGCTACATCTTCGGCAACATCCCATTTGTCAACTATCTGCCGGATGCGCTGCGGAACCGGCTGGCCCCGCATGTGCGCGCGTACACCGGTCACGGCTTACGGCAATTGCTCAGTGGCATGCCGCTCCGCATCCTCACCCACACCCGCATCTTCGGCGGCTACGACAATTTGATCTATCGTTTTGGCCCGCCAGGGCGCCTCATCCGGGCAACACTTCAGTGGGCCGAGCGTACCCCGTTGAGCCAACTAGCCCTATCGCATTGGTTGGTAGCCGAAAAGCTAAAATAGTCGGACGGGGACGCCCGACTATGGCTGAAAACGTCACGACTGAACTCAACGCGCTGCGCGCCACCCTCCACCCGGCTAAGGCCGGCAACGGCCTTGGCGAGGCCCTGTACCGGGCCTTCATCCAACAGACGCTCGACGCCATTTACATTTACGATGCGCAGACCAAGCGACTGCTCGAATTCAATCAGGCCTTTTTAGATTTGCTGGGCTATTCACAAGCCGAGGCTCATCGCCTGACAGTCACTGACATCGTAGACCTGGCGCAGCAACGACCTAGCGTGACGATGCATTTTCAGGAGATCATCACCTCCGACCGCGCCAGCCTGAGCGAGCGGCGCTGGCGGCGCAAGGATGGCGCGCTGCTGGAGGTGCAAGTGTCGGCGAACACGCTGACGCAGGGCGGGCGCCAGTTGATCTTCGTGGCGGGGCGCGACATCACCGAGCGCAAGCGCGCCGAACAACGCTATCGCGAGCTGTTCGAAGAAGCGCCGGCGATGTACGTCATCACCAACAGCCGCGACGGCACGCCCATCATCACAGATTGCAATCAACTGTTTCTCGAAACGCTTGGCTACTTGCGCGAGGAAGTCGTCGGCCAGGTGCTGACCGCCTTCTATGCGAACACCTCCGAGTTGCGGGTGCGGGAAAGCGGCTATCAACTTTCGGCGCAAGGGCGGTTTGCCCCGGAGGAGCGGCAGCTCGTCACCCGTGATGGCCGCATCATTCATACGCTGTTGCGCACCGCGTTGGAGACTGACCTGAAAGGTAACGTCATCGGCACCCGGGCAATGTACATGGACGTGAGCCAGACCAAACAGGCGGAGGCCGAACTACGCGCCGACGCCGCCATCCACGACCTGGCCCGCAGCGCCGTGAGCGAAATGGATTTTGACGCCACCGCGCAATCGTTGGTCGATCAATTGGGCGAAGTCGTCAACGCCGATGGCTGTTACATCGCGCTATGGGACGAAGGCCAGCGGCGCGTGATCCCAGCGGCCGCTTACGGCCCGTTCCGCGAGACCTATCGCAACATGCACGTCGCCCAACCGGAGGAACGGACGCTGACCCAATCGGTGATTGAGGCCCGACGCACACTGGTCGTCGAGGACGTGCGCAACTCGCCTTACATCGGCCCTCGGCTGGCCGAGCGTTTCAAGGCTCAATCCGTGATTGGTGTGCCGCTCATCGCCGGCAATGCGGCGCTCGGCGCGGCGCTCATCACTTTCAACACCGCCCATCACTTCACACCGGATGAAATTGCGCGGGTGGAACGCCTCTGCGGGCCGATTGCGCTGGTGATGGCGAAAGCCAAACTAATCGAGCAACTTCAAGCGGCCCACGCCGAGTTGACCACCGCTTACGAAACCACGCTCGAAGGGCTGGCGAAGGCGCTGGAGTTGCGCGACAAAGAGACCGAGGGCCACACGCAGCGCGTGACCGAGATGACGGTGCGGCTGGCGCGGGAGGTGGGCATCACCGAGGACGAGATCGTCCACATCCGCCGTGGCGCATTGCTGCACGACATCGGCAAGATCGGGGTGCCGGATAGCGTGCTGCGCAAACCCAGTTCGCTGACGGTGGTCGAAATGTCGGTGATGCGCAAGCATCCCGAATACGCGTACGAACTCATTTCAGCAATTGAGTTTTTGTATCCGGCCATTGACATCCCCTACTGCCATCACGAAAAGTGGGATGGTACCGGCTATCCACGCGGGCTGCGCGGCGACGCCATCCCGCTGGCGGCCCGCATCTTCGCCGTGGTGGATGTGTGGGACGCGCTCTCCTCCGACCGACCGTACCGCCAGGCATGGCCGCCGGAAAAAGTGACGGAGCACATGCGCAGCCTCTCCGGCACACACTTCGACCCCGAAGTTGTAGAAGCCTTCCTCAAGCTGCTGGACGTTTGACAATCCCAATGGGCTGAACTACTCTCGGCCCGATGCCCACCACCACCGACATCCTCCGTCGTCGGCGCTGGCGACAAGTGCGGGCCCAACACGGCACACAGCGGACTTTGCGTCTTATCGCGACGCTGGCGATGAGCGGCGTGATGAGCGTTGTGTTGCTGATTGTGGGTGTGGGCGCGGCGCTGGGCGCAGCCTACGCCTACTTCACCCGCGACCTGCCCTCCGCCGAAGCGTTGCGGGTTGCCCTCAGCCCCGATAACCCCGGGTTCTTCCAGACCACTCGCATTTACGACCGCACGGAGCAGAAGTTGTTGCTCGAAGTGATTGACCCGCGCGGCGGTGACAGGCAGTACGTGGCGTACAACGCGCTGCCTCCGGAGATCATCAGCGCGACGGTGGCGCTTGAGGACAAGACCTTCTTCACCAATCCCGGCTACGACGTGCTCGGCATGACGCGCGCCCTCATCTCTAACATACGCGGCGAGCCGATACAGGGCGGCAGTTCGATTACACAGCAATTGGTGAAGAACACCCTCATTTCATTGGAGCAGCGCGCCGAACGCAGCCTCGAGCGCAAGATCCGTGAAGTGCTCATGGCTGCCGAGATCCGCAACACGTACTCGCCGCAGCAAGTGCTGGAGTGGTATCTCAACACGAATTTCTACGGCAACCTGGCCTATGGCATCGACGCGGCGGCGCTGGTGTACTTCAACAAACACGCCGCGCAACTCACGCTGGCCGAAGCGGCGATGCTGGCCGCCATTCCGCAAAACCCGGCCCTCAACCCGGCGGACAACTTCGACGAAGCAAAGCAGCGGCAGGCAGTGGTGCTCGACGTGATGGCGCGCGAGGGCTTCATCACCGCTGAGCGCGCCGAAGGCGCAAAGGCTCAGCCACTCACGATTCAACCGCCAGTGAAACGCTTTGACGTGCAGGCCCCGCACTTCAGCGTGTATGTGCGCCAGCAGGCGGTGGAGATTCTGACTCACGCGGGTTACGAAGGCGAGGATTTGGTCAATCGCGGCGGGCTGACGATTGTGACCTCGCTTGACCTCGACTTGCAGCATCAGGCCGAGTGTGTGGCGAAGACGCAAGTGGCGCGGCTCAATGGCGCACCGGCGGACACCGTCATCCCGGCGGAAGGCGGCGCACCCTGTGAAGCAGTGGCGCTGCTCCCGTCCAATCGTGACGCGGCGCAAAATCGCAACGTCACCAACGCCGCCGTCGTCGTCCTCCATCCGCAGACGGGCGAGATTTTGGCGCTCGTCGGCTCGGTGGATTATTGGAATACCGCCATCGCCGGCAACTTCAACATCGCGGTGGATGGGTTGCGGCAGCCCGGTTCGTCGTTCAAGCCGTTCACATATCTCGAAGCATTCCGGCAGGGCTTCTCACCGGCGTCGATGGTGCTTGATGTGCGCGTGCAATATCCCACAGCGACCGGTGAGCCGTATGAGCCGCGCAACTACGATGAGAAGTTTCACGGCCCGGTGAGCATGCGCTTGGCCCTGGCCCGCAGTTACAACATCCCGGCGGTGGAGACAATGAACCGCGTGGGGGTGGATAATGTGATTCGGCGCGCGCACCTGCTCGGCATCAATACGCTGGAGACGGGCAACTACGGATTGGCGCTCTCGCTCGGCGGCGGCGAGGTGACGCTGCTGGATATGACGTACGCGTACAGCGTGTTTGCGAATATGGGCGTGATGGCGGGGGTCGAAGTTCCGGTGGACCTTCGACGCCCGGGCTTCAGGCAACTCAACCCGGTGAGCATTCTCAAAATCGTTGACCGCAATGACGAGACGCTGTATGAGCACTTGCCTGCGACACAGCCTATTTTGAGTCAGGAATTGGCCTATCTCATCAACGACGTGCTGTCGGATAATGTCTCGCGCGCGCCGGCCTTTGGCAGCAACAGCCCGCTGGTAATCGAGGGCCGCACGGCGGCGGCGAAGACCGGCACGACCAACGACTTCCGCGATAATTGGACGATGGGCTACGCGCCGCAACTGGCGGTGGGCGTGTGGGTGGGCAACGCGGATAATTCGGAGATGCAGGGCGTGAGCGGCCTCACCGGCGCGGCGCCCGTCTGGCACGCGGTGATGGCGTACGCGACGCGCAACCTGCCGGCGGACTCGTGGCCCGCGCCGCCCGGCCTCGTGCGCGCAAAGGTGTGCGTGCCCTCCGGGTTGCTGCCGACTGAGCTGTGCCCGGAGATGCGCGAGGATATTTTCATTCGCGGGAGCGAACCCACTGCGCCGGACAATATGTGGCAGGCGCTGACGATCAATCGCGAGACGGGCAAGCGGGCCACAGCCTGCACAGCGCCGGAGTTACGCGAAGAGCGCGTGTTTCAAGTCTTGCCGCCCGAGGCCGCCGAGTGGGCGCAGACCGCCCGCATTCTTCAGCCGCCCACCGAGTATGACCCCATCGGTGCGGAGTGCCTGCCCTCGGGCAATATCGCCATCCAAAGCCCGCAGCCTTTCGCCTACCTGCGGGGCCGCATTGAAATCACCGGCACGGTCAAGGCCGACAACTTCGCCTTCTTCCGCTTGCAGTACGGCAGGGGCCTCAACCCCACGCAGTTTTTCCAGATCGAAGGTGACCGCTTCGATCAAACCGAAAACGGCTGGCTGCAATTTTGGAACACCGACGGACTCGACGGGCTGTATACGCTGCAACTACTGGTCGTGAAGCAGGATCAATCTTTTGAAACGGCGGCTTTTCCGGTGACCATCGACAACACACCGCCGATGCTCAGTCTGCTGGCTCCGCTCCCCAACCAGACTTACGCCGCGCAAGACGAGGCCATCGTCATTCAGCCGCAGGTGCAGGACAATCTCGCCCTCGCGCGCGTGGAATTCTTTGTGGATGATGTGCTGACCGCGACAGTCACCGCGCCGCCGTACTCGACGCGCATCAGCCTCGCCGGTTTTCCGCGCGGGCCACACACGCTGTTCGTCCGCGCACACGACGCGGCCGGCAACGTCACCGAAGGCGTGCCGGTGAGCGTGACGGTGCAATGATATGATTGGCCCGACCCGCGGGGAGTAAGAGACGCACGATCATGAACACACACGGCTCCATCACCGCAGCACTGCGCACGGTGCAACAGGCAGGGGAAAAGATCGACCTGCTCAATTTGTATAAAGGCGTCCCCATCGTCTATCCCGCCGCCATCCACAAGCTCAACGTCGAGCGCGTCGTGCTGCATATCGCTTCACATGAAATCGTCTGCCTGACGCTCGAACGCACGACGATATTGCTCAATCACATTTTAGAAGAAGCGGTGAGCGCGGAGGTGGTGGAGTTGGACCTGGCCGCGGGCGATGTGACGCTTGGCAACTTGCGCTACGCGAGCGAGAAAGTGGGCGACCGGATGGTGCTGCGCGTGCGCCCGCGCGAGACGGTGGACGTGCGGCTGGATTGCGGCGGGCAGACTTTCAATGGCCTGCTGGCCGATTTATCCATCAACGGCCTGGGCATTAACTTCTCACTCACGAGCCCGCTCACCGCGCAGTCGCCCATCCGCCCGCGGGCAGTGGTGCAGGCGTCGCTCACGCTGCCGGGAGGGGAGGCCCTGCGGCTGGCCGGCACGGTCCGTTTCATCCGTATGGAAAGCGGCTTCAACCGTGTGGGGGTGGAGTTCGCGCAGGGCGCGCAAATGCTGATTGTGCTCCACTACGTGCATGAACGGCAGCAGGAAATCCTCGGCGAGCTACGGGCCGCCTACGAAAACCGCCTGAATTTCCGATAATTTCCCCAATCTGGCACTCTCCCGTACAAAGTGCCAGATAAACCTTGACAACTCCCCACAAGATTTAGTAATATCTCTGCGCAAGTTAGCACTCATTGAAGTTGAGTGCTAACTTCTCGTCTTGTCACCCAAAACCCAATTTTTAGGAGGCACCATCATGGCAATGCAATTGAAGCCCCTCGGCGACCGCGTCGTCGTGGAGCCTATCGAGCAGGAGGAGATCACCGCTGGCGGTATCGTCCTGCCCGAGACGGCGAAGGAAAAGCCGCAGCGCGGCACTATCATGGCCGCCGGCCCCGGCGACCGTGACGACGAAGGCGACCGCATCCCGCTGGATGTGAAGGTCGGCGATATCGTGTTGTACGCCAAGTACGCCGGCACCGAGTTCAAAGTGGACGGCAAGAAGTTGCTCATCCTCAAGCAGAGCGACTTGCTGGCCATCGTGGAAGGCGAAGAGCCGAAGAAGAAAAAATAAGGATTAGGGGTGAGGGATTAATCCCTAATCCCTAACCACCGTCATTACCACAGACTGAATTAACAAGGAGTTTACCCATGGCTGCCAAGCAACTCGTTTTCTCTGAAGAGGCCCGCCGCAAATTGCAGCGCGGCGTGGATATCATCGCCAGCGCTGTGGCCACCACCCTCGGCCCCAAAGGCCGCAACGTGGCGCTGGATAAGAAGTTCGGCGCGCCGACCGTGACCCACGACGGCGTGACCGTGGCGAAGGAAATTGAGCTGGAGGACCCCTACGAAAACATGGGTGCCCAGCTTCTGAAAGAAGCCGCCACCAAAACCAACGACATCGCTGGCGACGGCACCACCACCTCCACTGTGCTCGCGCACGCGATTGTGACCGAAGGCCTGAAGGCGCTGGCCGCCGGTTACAACCCGATGATGGTCAAGCGCGGCATCGAGCAGGCCACCGACGCTGTGGTGGAAGCCATCCGCAAGCAAAGCCAGAAGATTGATACGAAGGAAGAAATCGCCTCCGTCGCCACCAACTCCGCCGCCGACATCGACATCGGCAACCTGATCGCGGACGTCATGGACAAGGTCGGCAAGGACGGCGTCATCACCGTCGAAGAGTCGAAGGGCCTCGGCAACGAGACCGAATTCGTCGAAGGCATGCAGTTCGACCGCGGCTACATTAGCCCCTACTTCATCACCTCGCCCGAGTCGATGGAGGCCGTCATCCCCGATCCGTACATCCTGATCCACGACAAGAAGATCAGCGCGGCGGCGGATATCGTCCCCATCCTCGAGAAGCTGGTGCAGATCGGCAAGCGCGACCTGGTCATCATCGCCGAAGACGTGGACGGCGAGGCGCTGGCCACGCTGGTGCTGAACAAACTGCGCGGCATGCTGAACGTGCTGGCCATCAAAGCCCCCGGCTTTGGCGACCGCCGCAAGTCCATGCTGCAAGACGTGGCCGTGCTCACCGGCGGCACCGTCATCACCGACGAGTTGGGCAAGAAGCTCGAGTCCACCACCATTGCCGACCTCGGTCGCGCGAAGAAGGTCGTCGCCACCAAGGATGACACGACCGTGGTGGATGGCGCCGGCGCGCAGAAGGCGATCAAAGGCCGCATCGAAGAGATCAAGGTTGAGATTGACAAGACCACCAGCGACTACGACAAGGAGAAGTTGCAGGAGCGCCTGGCGAAGTTGAGTGGTGGCGTGGCCATCATCCGCGTGGGCGCGGCCACCGAGACCGAACTGAAAGAGAAGAAGCACCGCGTCGAGGACGCGCTCTCGGCGGCGCGCGCGGCGATTGAGGAAGGCATCGTCCCCGGCGGCGAGATCTCGCTCATCAACAGCATCCCCGCGCTGGAGAAGATGAAAGACGAGGACGCCGATGTGCAAATCGGCATCAACATCGTCCGCAAGGCGCTCGAGGCCCCCATCCGCAGGCTGGTGAGCAACGCTGGGCAGGACGGCTCGGTCATCATCGACGGCGTGCGCCGCGCCGCCAAAGATGGCAAGAACAAGAGCATCGGCTACAACGTGCTCTCGGGCGAGTACGTGGATATGATCAAGGCCGGCATCATCGACCCGGTGAAGGTCGTGCGCGGTGCGCTGGAGAACGCTGCCTCCATCGCCAGCATGATCCTGACCACCGACGCGCTCATCACCGACGCGCCGGAGAAGGACAAAGCCCCCATGATGCCCCCGGGCGGCGGCGGCATGGGGGGTGACTTCTAGTCACCTGCGATTTCTAATCGCCCGTTCGCGAGAGACTCTCAAGGAAAAAACGGCTCCTCAGATTGAGGAGCCGTTTTGTTTTTGGGTTTTTGGTGTAGCGGATTTGTAGTTTTTTGACCGGTTTTAAGGGTGGTGACGGGAATAAAAGAGGTTGCGGGCAATTTGCATTAAAAAAGTTTT
>JBQTJD010000776.1:0-5188 GCA_052387475.1 Anaerolineales bacterium
GTCAGCAAAGCCTTTCACAGCGAGGGCCTCACCGTGCAGGCGCTCGATGACATCTCGTTCGCCGTGCAGCCGGGCGAGTTCGTCACCGTCATCGGCCCGTCGGGCAGCGGAAAGAGCACACTGTTTAATTTGGTTGTGGGATTGCTCGAACCGGATGTGGGCGAGATTATGCTGGATGAAGACTCGGGGACGCCGAGCGCCAGTGGCGCGCCGGAGAACCGCTCAGCGGTTCTCCCGTCGGCGCAAGCGCCGCCGCGCACTGGCCGTGTGGGATATATGCCTCAGCGTGACCTTTTGCTCCCGTGGCGCACTGTGCTCGATAACGTTATCGTACCATTGGAAATTCGGGGCGTGCCGGTGGCTGAGGCCCGCGAACGTGCGCGTGCGTTGCTGCCGCGTTTTGGCCTGAGCGAGTTTGCAAACCTGTATCCGGCCGCGCTTTCTGGGGGATTGCGGCAACGCGCAGCGCTACTCCGCACCGTGCTCACCGACCGCGACCTGATGCTGCTCGACGAGCCGTTCGGCGCGCTGGATGCGTTGACGCGGCGTGAGTTGCAGGATTGGCTGCTCGATTTGTGGGGCGAGTTGAAACAGACCGTGCTCTTCATCACGCACGATGTGGAAGAAGCGTTGTACCTCGGCGACCGCGTGATTGTGCTCAGCGCGCGGCCCGGGCGTGTGGCGGCGGCGCTCGATGTTCAACTACCCCGTCCGCGCCAGCGCGGTATGATCACATGGCCGGACTTCGGAAAACAAGAAGCCGAGTTGTTGCGCGCGCTGGGCGTGCCGTTGTGAGGCGGCCCATCACAGAAAAGTCGCAATCTCTTCGAGCGGCTTTTTGCGGATGTCAGGCACTACGGCGTCCTCCGCCGGGTAGCCGACGACGAGCACCAGTACTGGCCGCTCATTCTCCGGTCGCCCGCACAGTTGGTTGAGGAACGCCATCGGGCTGGGTGTATGGGTGAGAGACGCCAGCCCGGCGTGATGGACCGCCGTCACCAGCACCCCAATCGCAATCCCCACCGATTCGGTGACGTAGTAATTCTTCACTTTACGGCCATCCGGCAGCACGCTGTAACTTTGCGCGAAACACACGATCAAATATGGCGCGGTCTCGAGAAATGGCTTGTGCTCATCGGTGCCCAGCGGCGCGAGCGCGTCGAGCCATTCCTGCGGCGCGCGGCCAGAATAAAACTCATGCTCTTCCGTTTCGGCGGCTTCGCGAATGGTGTGCTTGAGGGCGGCATCACTCACCACGACGAAGTGCCACGGCTGCATGTTGGCTCCGTTCGGGGCGGTGCCCGCCGTGCGCAGACAGTCCTCGATAATGTCGCGCGGCACGGGTCGCGGTGAGAAGTGGCGCACCGTGCGCCGCCGCTGCATCTCGGCCCGGAAGTCGGCGGCGCGCTGCCGCAGCTCTTCGAGCGGATATTCGCGAAACTGAAATGGGATGAAGGCCATGTGCTGCTCCTGTGCTATGCTCTCCGCCGATCATGGACATCGTGATTCGCAAACTCAATTTGGCAGGCGAGGAGACGTACCGCTGGTCGGGCCGCGTGCTCGCCCGCACAGCTACTTCGGTTACGGTCGAGGCCACGTTCACCCGCGCCGACCAGCTCGACCTCGGCTACACCGTCTTCGAGCGCGGCGACCGCTTCGTCGAATACTTCTTCAGCGACCGCTGGTATAACATCTATAAAATTTACGCCGTTGGCACGGGCGCGCTGCGCGGCTGGTATTGCAACATCACTCGACCCGCCATTATCGAAGCGACGCTGGTAACGCAGGTGGATTTGGCGTTGGATATATGGGTGGATGTGGATGGGAAGACGCGGGTGCTGGATGAAGATGAGTTTGCCGAACTTCCCATCACAATGGATGAACGGGACGCCGCCCGCCGCGCCGTAGCCAAGTTGCTCGGGTTGGCCGCTGACCTCGCAGGCCCATTTGCCTCCCTCTCACACTAACGTCAAGAAGAACATCGCCCCTCTCGGTGCACAGGGGCGATGCGATTTCGTCGTCGCACTACGGTAGCGCGATGGGGCAGCCCGGCACGGGGCCGGCGCCGGTGAACGCATCCCCGCACTGCCAGGCGAAGTAGCCGAAGACCAACGAGAAACAACAGCAGCACAACAGCAATACGACCACCACCGCAATGATGATCATGGTGCGATTCCGATTGCTCGGCGCGGGCTGCGCCGGAGTATTGCTGAATGAAGGGTCGGTCATGGAGTGTCTCCTTGGGTTCGAAGTATGGCACCGCAATGATACTTGAAGTTAGCCCGACAGGTTGAAGCCTTCCCAACTGCCAAACAACCAGAAGCGCCCCGCATCAATCACCGCAATTTGCAATAGCGCCAGCGTCAGGCCCATGAGCAGCGGCAGCGCTGCCGTGCGCCACGAGCCGGCGCGATTTTCGCGCCGCGTGAGAATGAGCAGGCCGACGGTGTACAGCATCGTCAGCAGCGCCACCACGCCTGCCGCACTGAGCAGCGCCAGCGGGTACAGCACCATCGGATTTTCGGTGAGTGTCGCAGCCACAATAGCCACGCCCACTGCCACGAGTACCGCCAGTTCACGAAAGCTGCCGACGATAGCGCGCGGTTGCCAGTCGCGCCACAATGTTTGATTGAAGACCGGATAAATCAACGCGCCCACGGCCAACCCGTTGAACGTCCCCGTCACCATCCGCAACCAGTTCTGCGGCTCGTACAAGTGCGGCAAGTTCGGGAAAAGGCTGGCATACGAGTTCGCGCCATCCACCCCCATTGCACCGATGAAGCCGACGAGGGCGATGAGCACCGGAGTGGCCGGGATATATCCAGCGCGGGCGCGGCCCATCAGCGCCATCGCCACGACACCGAACAGCGCGCCGAGGTAGATGCCGGTGCAACGCGCACACAACGGCATGGCCCGGTCGCCGATGTGGAACGAGCGCAGGTCAATTCGATGACAAATCGCATATCCGACCGCATCCGCTTTGCCGAGCAGACCGGGCGGTGTGAGGGCCAGCCACGCGCCGACGACCAGCGCGAACGCGCCGAGCGTCAAGGCCCACAGCGGGCGCGAGGTGAAGGTGGGGCCGGTGACCGGTGCGGTTTCCATCGCGCGGCGATTATACTCGCGGCGCACAGGCAAACTTGATGGGGTTTGCATGTGCGTTTCGCGTCGATTCCTTGACAGCCCCCTACCCGACCCGTATAATCCGCCATGCTTTCCTCGATAGCTCAATCGGCAGAGCGACCGGCTGTGAGGAATTGCGAGTGGCACCGCTGTGGGAAATCTCTCACAGGCCGCCAAAAACGGTTTTGCAGCCCGAAGTGCAAAAACAAGTTCTACGTTCATCAACGTAGGCGGGCACTGAAGGAAAAAGCAATCGTTTACAAAGGCGGCCGGTGCGCCGTGTGTGGATATGACCGCTGCGTTGAAGCGCTGTCGTTTCACCACACAGGCGACAAGGGTTTCGGGATTGGCGCGCGAGGCTATACCCGGGCCTGGGAGAAGGTGCGGGCAGAACTGGAGCGATGTCTTCTGGTTTGCCACAATTGCCACGCGGAAATCCATGCCGGCTTGCATAACCTGGCAGCGCTGTCCGGCGACGGACAGACGACAATCGGGTGAATTCAAGGAAACCGCAGCACTTCGGGTGGCGGCAATCTTGAGCCAAGCCCAGCGAAGGGCTGTGACTGAAAAGTCACCGTAGCTGGGAAGGTGCAGAGACTAGGGATGAGGAGCCCATCCAATACCTCCCACAGCGCCCGACATCCCTCGTGGATGATGAGATAGTCCACCCCCTTCGGAAACGTGGGGACAAGTGTAACCGGTAGGTTCCTGGTTCAAGCCCAGGTCGAGGAGCAAAAAAACGGATGAGTGACCTCATCCGTTTTTTGTTGCGTTGGAGGCGGGTTGAAGCCGGTAGTTTCATCCTATTGAGCCAAAGCTCCTCTCCGGCTACTCTTTGCTTGGGCCAGCACCGCCGCACCACCCCGGCCCGCTTTCATTATTTGCCAAACTTGGGAGGGTTCACGATGAACCGCACTATCCGCAACTGCCTATTGTTGGCCGCCCTCCTCGCATCGGTCGTAGGCGTTGTGCCGGTTGCGCCGCAGCCTGCGGAGGCGCAGACCGGCACGTGGGATGTCTCGAACAGCGGCAGCGACGCCAACGCTTGCAACACGCCCGCTGCACCATGCGCGACGATTCAGGCGGCGATTGATCGGGCGGCGAGTGGGGATACCATTCACATTGCTGTTGGCACGTATACAAGCAATAACGATGGGGTAGTGAACCTCAGCAAGAATTTGACTCTCTTCGGTGGATGGAATTCTGACTTCACGGCATCGATCGGCCTCTCAACCGTGGACGGACAGGCAACACGTCGAGGGATCGTCATTAACGCATGCGGGAACTGGGGAGCCTCTGGTTTTGTCCAACTTCAGCGCTTATTGATCACAAATGGCTTTGGTTCCGTAAGCGGTGGGGGCATCTATATTATGTGCGCGGGGGCGCGTGTGGACATTTCGAATAGCGTCGTAAGTAACAACCGGGCAGGAGATCAATTCTCAAGCGGCGGCGGAGGGGGAGGTGGCCTTTATGCGGGAGGCGTTGTCACAATTACAAACAGCACAATAAGTGGCAATTCGTTGATAGGAGGTTTTTCAGGAGCGGGGATCCATAACTTAGGCAAACTTACAATCATCAACAGTACAATCGCCGACAATACGCAAGGGGAGGCTATTTTCAACCTCTTCTACAATGCAATTCTAGATATTCGAAGCAGCACAATAACGGGTAATCCTACTGGCATACACAACGTCGGCGGTTCGGTGACGATAGCCAACTCAATCGTAGCCAATAGCGCGTGGGTTGATTGTTACAGCAACAGCGCATATTTAAACAGTAATGTTACGAGCCTTGGATACAACTTAATTGAGAGAAACAGCAACTGTACCATTACAACTGAAGACTTAGTCAACGTAGATCCAAGGCTTGACCTACTGCGAAACAATGGGGGTCTATCGTCTACATCTGGACTTGCGAACAATAGCCCTGCAATAAATACTGGCAATCCCGCTGGCTGTACGGGGATTCTGAGCCCTCTTCTTGTAGATCAACGCGGTGCATCTCGGGTCGGACGCTGTGACATTGGTGCCTTTGAGGCGAACTTGCTGATCTCAAAATCCGTTCA
>JBQTJD010000777.1:0-7316 GCA_052387475.1 Anaerolineales bacterium
GGTGGTTACGGGGTTCATTGGGGGCGCGGTCTAACAAGCCGCTCCAGCCGACGAGCGGCGCCTGATCGTCGGGCGGAATTGAATGTTCGGAGAGCGCCGCTCGCGGCTGAGCGGCATGGCGCTAGGTGACAGTTACCGGCCTTTTCAACCCCTCTCGGTGCCGCAGCCACACGCCGCGCGCCGTCAACTCCGCCAAGCCCGGGCGGGAGAACACCACATCGTAGTCAGGCCCGGCATCGGCGCGGATATCGTTGGTATCCCATTCAGGGATGATGAAGTGTTGTGAGTCAACCAGCGTGGCTTGCACGAGACGTTTCGGCAGCTTGAGTTCAAACGCCGCTTCATTTGAAGCTAGCTCCGCTTGAAACCGCGCAATCTCCCTGCCCTCCTCCCAACGCGTGACGATGTGCAGCCTCCCCCGTCCGGCCTGAGTGATCTCCCAAACATGGGCCGGTGACACGACCCCCTGCGTGTGGCCGATCCATCGTCCCACAAACTTTGCAGCATAGGTATCGTGATGCATTCAAAAAAGACCGCCCCGGTTGTGCGAAGCGAAGCTTCGCCTGAAACCGGGGCGGTCTGTCTGTTAGTCCTGGCTTGTGCCGGGGATGACGAGTTCCTGCCCGGGCTTGATGCGATTGGGGTTATCGCCAATCACCTCTTTGTTGGCCTCGTAGATTTCCTGCCAGCGGTTGGCCGACTTGTAATACTTGAGTGAGATGTGGCTGAGCGTCTCGCCGGCGGCCACGGTGTGTTTGATGCCCGCCGCCTTGGCCGCCACGACCGCTTGCTTGGCCTGCTCTTCGGCCTGCTCCACATCCATCATCTGCTTGAGCTTGGCTTCCAATTCTTTGACCTTGGCTTCGGACTCGGCCACGACTTTGCGCGCGGCGGTCGCGTCGGACTGGGCCAGCGATTTGGCTTTGGCTTCCGCCTCAGCTTTGGCAGCGGCGGCCGCGGCCTGCGCCTCGGCCAGCTTGCGTTTGGCTTCCTCGCTGCCGGCCTTTGCCGCAAACTCCGCCGCTTGCTTCATGGCGCTATCGGCCTTCGAGCTTGCATCAGCCGCCGCCTTCTTGGCTGACTCGACGGCCGCTTTCTCGTCGCGGTCAGTCAGCGCGTCGGTGAGTTTGTCGAAGATGCCTTTTTTTTGTTCGGACATGGTGAATTCTCCCTATGAATTTGTGAGCGTGATTTCGCTCACAAGGTATACGGAATGGATTAAGCGTGCGTCAAGACTTCGGTTACTTGCGGCCACCCAGCGCGGCTTGCAACAGGCTTTGCGCGATGAGGCCGCCAGCGGCGGCTTGCGGCGAACCGGCCTGCAACGGGTTCACTTGCCCGCCGGCCAGCCCGGTCATCAGCGCCTGCATGCCGGCTTGCATGTTGTCGGCGCCCTGTTGCTTGGCCTGCATAAAAGCCATGCCCGCCGTCAGCAAATCGCCGAGGTCGAGGCCGCCTGTTTGCTGTTGCTCGGCTGAGGACTGAGCGCCCATTTGTGACATGCCCATCAGCGCGTTAAGGACGTTCACCCCGGATTGCGGCGGAGGGGGTTGCGACTGCCCCATGGCCGCGCCGAGCAAGGCTGCTAGCGGGTCGCCACTGCTCGCGGGCATTTGCTGCTGCGGCGCACCGCCGCCACCCAAAGCCGCGCCCAATAGTGAGGCCAGTGGGTCGCCGCTGCCCCCCATCGCCGACTGTGGCGCGCCGCTGCCCATCATCCCACCGAGGAGCGATGTCAAGGGATCATCCTCCGGACGAGGCTTCATGTTGGCCGAAGGCTTGACGGGCACATTGCCCATCACCGATTGCAACAACGCGCCGATATCGTTTTGATTGAGCGCGCGCTTGCCCTGGAACTGATCGGCGGCCTGCGCCAAGCCTTGCGCGTAACATTGGCCGGTGCTGCCTTTGCCGTTGGTCTGCAACTGCTCGGCGGCGGCGCGCAGTTGTTTCGAGGGCGCGCCCTTCTGCCCCTGCATCGCCTGCGTGACGACTTGCAGGTTATGCACCATATTGTCGCCGTGGTTGCCGTTCGCGCCATCGAGGGCGTTGATCTCGGCCCGGTTGCTGTTGACGTTTTGCAGCGCGGCGTTAAACATTGAGCCGAGGTTGAGTTTTTCGGCGCTGGTGGTGGAAGTAGGTCGTCGTCGTTGACGCATGTGTCCCTTATCCTGAGAAGAGGCGGGTGATGACGAAATGATAGAGGGCGCTCGATGAAATGTCCAGCGCCCACACAACTTTACATACGCGCGGAGATTTCGACCGGCGTGCCGTCCACCATGATTTCCCAATACGGCAGCCAGCCGAGGCCAAACAACTCCACGAGGATGTCACTACGGCGCGGGGTGACGCGCAGTTCTTTGATGTCATGTGCGGCGGCGGCCCATTTACTTTTGCTGCTTTCGAAAGCGGCCTGCGCCTCGCGCTTCACCGCCTCGACTTGTGACTGTAACCGCTCCACCGTTTCTTCGCCCTGCTCCACATCCGCGCGCGTCTTATTCGCCATGCGGTCACGGCTGGTCTGGGTGGACATGGGGCGATAAGGTGTGCGGCCGAGCATCAAGCCGACGAGGTTCTCGACGCCTGTCCAGCGGCCTTCGGCCTCGCGCGCGCGCAATTGCTCGCGGTCGTCTTTCAAATCACGTTGCAAGGCAAAGAGCTTGTCTTCAAGCCGATCCAACTGCCGGTCGTACTTGGCGCGGATGGCGTGCACGTCATCCTGCAACTTGCGGTCAGCGGCCTGTTGGCACTGCGCGACGAACTCCGCATAGCTTTGGCCCGGTCGTGAGAACAACTTGAGGGCCAAGTTTTGATGCAGAGTAAAGTCTGCCACACGGTAGAGGTAGCTGACCAAATCTTTTCGCCATGCGTTGAGCTTCTTCGGATCGGTGAGCGCGGCGGGCGCTTCGCCACGCAGTTGCGCCTCGGGCGGCGCGGCGCGCAGCAACGTTGTCGGCGCCCACGTGCCCGCCTCAAAATCCAGCCAGTGCGAGGGAAAGTCATCGGGCACATCTTCAACGAGAAAGGCGAAACGCTTATCGGTGTTGAGGTGGGCCTTGGCCAGCGCGTAGCGCACCACCGCTTGCGCCAGCAGCGCGGGCCGGTAGGCCAGCGTCACCGCCTCGCCGAACTGCGCGCGTTTGTTGCCGGTGTTTTCGCGCCACAACGCCACTGCATCTTCGAGCGAACGCGACGCAGGCAGAAAGTATTGCGGGATGGCGGAGGGGATAGGGGTTAGGGATTGGGGATTATGGATTACGACCTGGCGGCGTGCCGGGCGCTGCGAGTCGTCCTTATCAATGCGTTCCTTAATCCCTAACCCCTCATCCCTAACCTCTTGCGGCTTGAACACCCGAATCTGTTCGCGCGTCAGCGGCCCGGCCAGATAGCTCATCGCCCAGCGCGTGTGAAAGACCACCGGCCCGTCGCTGTGCACGTTGTGGAGCAGGAAGTGGCGCGGCGCGAGCGACGAGATCAGCGTGTCCATGTCGGCAATGTTCAGTGTCGTGCGCGACTGCGCGTTGATGGTCTCCAGCCCTTCGAGCAGTCGGGCTTTGTCGCGCTCGGTTTGCAGCTTGCCGATGAACCACGTGCCGGTGTTCGTCAATCCTTTGTAATCGAGGTCGCCCGGATTTTGCGTGACCAGCATCACGCCCAGGCCAAAGGCGCGCGCCTGTTTAAGCAGTCGCATCAGCGGCGTCTTGCTCGGCGGGTTGAATGGGTACGGTGGGAAGTAGCCAAAGACTTCATCGAAGTACAACAGCCCGCGCAGTGAGGTGGTGCCACTCTGCCCGCGCAGCCAGGCCACGATTTGTTCGAGCAGCAGCGTGATGAAGAACATGCGCTCCGCGTCGTTGAGGTGCGCGACGTACAGGATGCTGATGCGAGGTTTGCCAGGCGACATGCCGTCGCCTGGCGAGTGCAGCAGCGCGGGGATGTCGAGCGGGTCGCCGGTGATCCACGATTGAAACGACGGCGCGGCGACGATGGCGTTGAGCGACATCGCCAGTTTGAGCCGGTCAGCTTCGGGATAAAACCGATCCACTTCAAACACGCCCAGCTTTTCGAACGGCGGCGTCTGCACTTGCGTGATCAGCTCCGCGAGGTCGAGCGGCAAGTCGTTCTTCCACGCATGCTCGAAGATGTTGGCGAGCAGGATGTGCTCGCGATTCTTCACCGGATCGGCCTCCACCCCCACAAGGCCGAGCAGCCCGGAGCATATACCGGCGATGCGTTCGCGCAGCAACTCTTGATTATCATCCCATGCCAGTTCCGGCTTCTCCAATGATTTGAGAATGCTGACCTGCCGCCCCGCATCGGAGCCGGGCGTGTACACGGCGAAGTCGGCGGCTCCGCGCAACCGACGAATGTCGGTTGCGCCGAGCGCCCACTGCGCGAGGCCGTCCTTCCACTTCTGCGCCGTCTGCGCCGCGTACTCTTCCACCGAGAGCTTCGCGCGCCGGGCCTCATCCACGTTCACCCACGGCTGGAAGTCCTCAGGTCGCAGTTCCGGGAACTGCAACAGCAAATTGGCAATATCGCCCTTCGGGTCAATGAGGATGGCCGGGATGCCGGCCAGCGCGGCCTCTTCGAGCAGCGTCACGCACAGTCCGGTCTTGCCGCTGCCCGTCATCCCCACGCACACCGCATGTGTTGTGAGATCGGTCGGGTCATATTCCAAACGTTGATCGGTAAGTTGTTGTGTTTGTGGGTCGAAGTGTTTACCGAGGAAGAACATGGCGCAATGTTACTACACCTGCTGGAAGAGGACGCGGATGAACGCGGGTGCACGCGGCTTCAACTTTGATCATGTCGCTCCTTCGACAGGCTCAGGACAAGTTCGGAGCGCGAATGCGTTGCCTCGTCATGCTCGACCCGTGTCGTGTGAAGAGCCTCCTCCAAGCTGAGAGGCCTTTCACGCGCAACCGTCAGAAAACGCGAAGACCGTGCATTCGCGCTCAAGGTGACATTGGACAAGTTGTCCTTGGCGCGGCCTGCATCCCGTTAGTAATTGCCCCTTGACTCTTGGGCTACCCAAGACTGTATAGTTTGGTCGAAGCTTCACAGGACATCGCGATGCTCAAAATCGGAGACTTTTCCAGACTCAGCCAGGTCTCAATCGAGACGCTGCGCCACTATGATACGCTCGGCCTGCTCAAACCCATGGAAGTGGATAAGTTTACCGGCTATCGTTACTACGCTTTCCATCAACTCGGGCGGCTCAACCGTATTCTTGCGCTGAAAGACTTGGGCTTCTCGCTTGAGCAAATCGCGCAAGTGTTGGTGAGTGATATTTCAGCCGAGCAACTGCGTGGCATGCTCGCGCTGAAGCGCGCCGAAATCGAGCAGCGGATCGACGCCGAGCAAGACCGGCTGGCGCGTATCGAAGCCCGGCTGAGACAGATTGAAATGGAGACCAACATGCCCAACTATGAAGTCGTGATCAAGCAAGTTCCGCCACAACTCGTGGCCTCAATCCGCCGTATCATCCCGGCTTACAACCAGATCAACCCGCTGTTCGGAGAACTGATGGGATTTCTGGCCCTGCACGGCGCGGCGCAAACGCTGTGTTTCGCCGTCTGGCACGACGAGGCGTATCGCGAACAGGACGTAGACGCGGAGGCGGCCGGGGTGCTCAAAGCCCCGACGCCGGAAACAAACGGCGTGAAAGTGCGCGAACTGCCCGGCGGTCTGATGGCGAGCGTCGTCCACAATGGCGCATACAACCGATTGCAACAGGCGTATAACGCCCTCCATGCGTGGGTTGACGCCAACGGCTACCGCTGGAGGGCTGTGGTGGGTGGAGGACATGACGCAGTTTGACATCCGCAACAAAGGCGCGTGGCAATGGACGATGATGATCACGCAACCCGAATACGTCACCGCCGCGCTGTTCGCCGATACGCTACATGAAGTGGCCGAGAAGAAAAAGCTGTCCGCGCTGAACCGAGTGCGCTTCGAGCGCTTCGCCGAAGGGCGTGCCGCGCAGATCATGCACCTCGGGCCTTACTCTGCCGAGGGGCCGACCGTTGCGCGCCTGCACGACTACATCCATCAGAACGGCCATACGTTGCGTGGAAAGCATCATGAGATTTACCTCGGCGACCCGCGCAAGACCGCACCGGAGAAATGGCGGACCGTGATCCGGCAACCATTTCAATAATCCATTAATCACGAAGCCCAGTTCGTAGTAGCCGCTTCAGCGACGCCCGACAGCTCTGAAGCGCCCACTATAAACACTGAGAATGGCCATGCCCAGACCCACCGTCACAAAAATCCTCGCCGACCTGCGCGCGCATGGCGACGAAGCCCATCGCGCCACCAAAGCCCGGCTGGGCATCCCACTCGACTCGGCGCTCGGTGTGCCGGTGCCCGTCATCCGGCAGATGGGCAAAGCGTTGGGCCATGATCAAAAGCTGGCCGAGGCGCTATGGGGTTCGGGTTATCACGAAGCGCGGCTGCTCGCGGTGCTGGTGGCTGAGCCGGAGGCGATGACGCCGAAGATGGTCGAATGCTGGCTGAGTGAGGTGGTGTCGTGGGATTTGTGCGACCATCTGTGCAACAACCTGCTTATCGAGTTGCCCTTCGCCGCGAGCCGCATCGTGGCGTGGGCGGCCGATGAACGCGAGTTCGTGCGCCGTGCGGCGTTCGCGCTGATGTGCAGCCTGTCCACCCATCACACTGCCAGCGAAAAGCCGCTGGTCGAGCAGCACCTCGACCTCATCCGCCGATACGCGCATGACCCGCGCAACTACGTCAAGAAGGCGGTGAGTTGGGCGCTGCGCGAAATCGGCAAGAAAGAGCGTGATTACAGTGCGCTCGATCAAGCGCTGGCGCTGGCGCACGAGTTGGCCGAAAGCAAAACGCCGCCGAGCGTTGGGTGGGCAAGGATGCGCTCAAAGAATTAGAAACGCTGACCAGCGTGCCAGGCCGCCGCCGATTGGTGTCATCGAAAACGAAGAGCGGTCGCGATTATTGAACGATGATCGTGCCGATAGTTGTACCGCCGGTGAAACGCCGCAGCGCATCGGCGCACGTGAATTGCAAATCGTAACCGACGGTCACCGTGTACGTGCCGCGCTGGTCGGGCGCACGCAACGTGCCGGTGTGCGTACCGCTGGCACCCGGATGAACATTCGGGATAGCGTCATACGCGCAATACTGCCCGGTGCTCCCAACCCCCACCACTAATTGATCAATGCACGCCGGGCAGCCCTGCGCGTTCCACACTTGATAATCAAGCTTCACCGTCACCACCGCGCCGGGGGTCACCGTTACTGGATTAGTTCCGTTGAGCGTGACGTTCTGCACCGTCC
>JBQTJD010000778.1:0-2190 GCA_052387475.1 Anaerolineales bacterium
AGCGAGTTTTTTCTTCATCAAAGCACAGCGGTAACGTAAGTGTTGCTTACAGCGTCGATGGCCAAACTATGGCCTCGGTGGGCGCTGTAGATATAGCCATACGGATCTGGGATGTGAAAAACAACAGGCGGCTTGGCCTGCTTGCGGATGATGGCCGGACGTTAGTGATTCAGGGCATTGCCCTCAGCCCAGATGGGCGAATTCTGTTTGCGGCGAGCAGTGATGGACGGCTGCGAGCTTGGCGTCTCGACACATATCAATTAAAGAGCGTTGCAGAAATAGCTTAACTTTTCAGAGCGGCAAGCCGGCCGCTTCAAAACAGGTCTGAAGAAGCTGCGGCTTGCGCCGCAGGCGCAAGATCGCCAGGTCCAATTCGTGATGCAGGTGGTCAAAGTCACGGCAGCACACGTTGCGCAACTCAACGTTCTTGAGCAGATCCCACACGCCTTCATCCGGGTTCAGATCTGGCGCGTAGGGGGGCAGCCGCTCCAGACTGATGCCGGGCGCACCGCCCTCGGCCAAGAACGATTTGACTTCGACGCTCCGATGGATCGGCGAGCCGTCCCACACGACCAACAGGTTAGTGCCGATCTGGGATTGCACATGCTTGAGAAAGTGCACGCTCTCCACACTGGTCAGCGATGCAGTGCGGACCAGGCTGAACAACTGACCGGCCGGCGTAATCGCGCTCATGGCCGACAAGTGATCGCGCGTCTGGTGAACCCGCAGAATGGGCGTCTGGCCGCAGGGCGCATAGGTGCGCACGATCGCGGGCAACAGGTAGAAGCCCGATTCATCGATAAAAACCAGGGTGCGCTGCTCCCGCACGGCCTTTTTTTCAACTCCGGCCAGCGGTCGGTGCGCCAGGTGGTGATCAGCGCTTCATCCCGTTGGGCAGCTCGCTCGACGGGCTGCTGGGGCGTCCACTTGAGTTGCTTCAACAACCGCGACACATGGGCCTTGTGGTATCGAACGCCAAGTTCCAGTTCGATTACCTTGGCCACTCGAGCGCACGTCCAGACCTGGCCGCGAAAACCATACGCTTCAGCACCGTGGCTCAATAGATCAGGCACCCGCAGGAGGTCGGCCGCCGCCAGTTCGAGTGGTCGACCCGTCCGTGGTTGCGCAAGCAGACTTTCTCGACCGTTCCGCACCGCGGTGCGCATCCATTGGCTGACGGCGCCCTGGCTGACACCGAACGCAGCCGCGATGGCCTGTTGCCGCCATCCAGCCTGTTTGAGTTCCCAAGCCCGCAAGCGGCGGGCTTCTTTCCAGTTTTCGGGGCGCGACGCTCTTCTCATGCACTCCTATGTAATACCGGGTGAAAAGTTAAGCAACTTATGCAACGCTCTTTAGGAGCCGCATAATCTTCCAAGAAGACACCACCTCCTGCATAATACCCGCCTCGAATTTGGGTATTGCAAAATGGGCAGTCTGTGATTGTCGGTGATCCGCATCCCCCACAAAACTGCTGATTGTGTTCGGGCATGCCTATCGAGAATTCGTTGATGACATGCCCATTGAGGCAAATCTGCCCTACGTCATATCCCTCACGCATGTTGCCCTCTTGTCAGTAAGTGTTCAAGATTATACCGGCAGGCCGGATGGGAAAGAACTGTCAGCGGCTGGCCGACAACGGATTGCCTTCGGCGGAGCGGATAAACGGATAGCAACGGATGCCACGCGAGCGATTGGGGCGTCCCCATTGGCACGATACCGGCTATCGTGCGCGCCATCCGCTGGAATTCGTTTATCCGTTTTGCGCAGCATCCGTTGTCGGGCGCGGGGCCGTCAACGGACACGGTAACGGACTAGCGGACGGCAGCGGATGTCCGCTCTAGTCCGTTCGTCCGTGCAAAGTCCGTTGACAGCCAGCGGTTAGCAAGAAAAGTCAAGACCCGGCCCCGCTTGTGCGGTACAGTAGCGGCTATGAAGTTTGCGGCCAACGAGAAATACGAGCAGGCGCTGCTGGCGGCGCTTGTGCACATCCAGACCCACCTCGACGCTGAACTGCCGCTGGAGGCGCTGGCCGAACGCGCCGGATTTTCGCCCTACCACTTCCACCGCACGTTCACGTACTTCGTCGGCGAGCCGGTGAAGGAATACATCCGCCGGTTGCGGCTGGAGCGCGGCGCGTACCGGCTGAAGATCAGCGCGGACAGCGTGCTCGAGATCGCGCTCGAGGCCGGG
>JBQTJD010000779.1:0-2964 GCA_052387475.1 Anaerolineales bacterium
TTTGACATGGTGGGCTATTTCACTCTGATTCAAAAAGACAAACGGCTTCAAGCCTGCTTCCGCAAGAACTCCATCACTAACGGGTTGAAGCGCTCCGGCGCTTCCATGTTTGGCATGTGCCCGAGGCTGGGCAGCACGACGTTGCGCGCGTTCGGCGCGCGCTGCGCGATGGCGTCGGCGATGCGGCGGAAGTCGGGCAGATCGCGCTCGCCGACAAGGACGAGGATGGGGGCGGTGAGTCGTTCCAGTTGTGTGAACGGCTCGTGCGTAGGCCGACGTTCGGTGCTGGGGTTGAGCCAGTGAAAGCCGGAGTAGTCGTTGACGATTTGCTGCAAGCGCGCCCACGGCGCAGGCAGGGCGCGGATGGCCTCGAATAAGCCATCGTTCAGGAAGGCCGCCTGGCCGGCCGCTACGCCATCGGCCCGCGCCGCGCGGCTGATGTGACCCCAATCCACTGACCACGGAAAACCGCCGAGCGCGGCATCCACCAGCACCAGCGAGCGCACCCGTTCCGGATAAGCCAGCGCAAAATCGGCCGCCACACCGCCGCCCATCGACAGCCCAATCACGTGTGCGGAGTCGAGGCCGAGGTGGTGCATCAACGCGGCCAGGTCATCGGTGTGCGCGTATTCGGCCGTGGGCGGCGACGAGCGCCCAAAGCCGCGCAGATCGTAGCGCAACAGGCGATGGCGTTCGGCAAACGGCGCGACCTGATCGTCCCACATGCGCGCGTCGAGCGCGAAGCCGTGGATGAGCACCAGCGGCGGCCCCTCGCCCACCGTCTCGTAATACAGCGTTGCGTCGTCGAGTTTAGCGTGCGGCATCTACTCGCTGCTTTCTACTTGCCTACTGCCACTTGTCACCCGCCACGTTCCAACCACGCCTTCAGCGGCCCGAGCCAGTACTCGTCCCAGCCGGTGTCGTGGCTGTCGCGCTCGTCTTGATTAGGAAACGAGGTGTGCGTCAGCTCGATCTGTGTTCCGGCTTTTACGGGCTTGAGCTTCCAGTGCACGCGGCTGTCGGCCCACTCGTCGGGCCACGCGGATTGACGCCAGGTGTATTCCAACTCGGCCGGCTTCTCGACGCGCGTGTACTTGCCGGTGGTCTCGCCGCCGAAGTAGGCGTAACGCCCGCCGATGCGTGGGTTGCTTTTCACCGGCCCGCCCATCCACGCCTCGATGGCCTTTGGCCCGGTGAGCGCCGCCCAGATTTTCGAGATCGGCGCGTTGATGATGAGTTTCTTTTTGATCGCTTTCATGTTTCTTACACCGAATTACACGAATGCGCATCATTTCGTGCTACTTCGCGAAATTCGATGCGAGCAGTTGCGGTCTAACTCCGCGCCACTCCTCATCCGTCGTCGCGCGTTCGTACGCCGCGCCGATTCGGAACAACGTCGCTTCGTCCCAATCGTTGCCAAACAATTGCAAGCCGATGGGCAAGCCATCCGCGTCGAAGCCGCAGGGCAACGAAATCGCGGGCGTGCCGGCATGGTTGGCGGTGACGGCCAACGCATCGGAATACTGCATCAACACGCTGTCACCGTACACCGCCCCGGCCTCGAAGGCCGTGCTGGGCGTGGTGGGCGTGAGCAGCGCGTTCAGCCGATACGGGCCATTGGGATCGAAGGCCGTCTCGAAATCGCGGCGGATGAGCGTGCGCACGCGCAACGCGCGCTGATAATACTGCTTTGTATACTGCGCGCCGCTAACATACATCCCCATCAGGATTCTCATTTTGGCCTGTGGGCCGAAGGCCTCGCCGCGGCTCTTGCGGTACAGCGCGCGCAAATCCTGCACCGGCTGCGTGGTGCGATGGCCATACTTCACGCCATCGAAACGGTGCAGGTTGGAGGCGGCCTCGACGCGCGAGATGACGAAATACGCAGGGATGCCAAAGCTGGTGTTAGGCATCGGCACGTCTTCGACGATCTCGGCGCCCGCGCGCGACAACACCTCTGCCGCGTGCCGCACCGCAGCCGTGATCTCGGTGGGCAGTTCAGTATCGCGGATTTCACCGGTGTGTGGGTCCGGGAAGCGAATGTGAAAGTAATCGGGGCTGAGGCCGATTCGCAAGCCTTTGACTCCGGTCTGCAATTGCGCGGTGAAGTCGGGCACCGATATGTTCGCCGCCGTCGAGTCGTGCGGGTCGGCGCCGCTCATCGCAGTCAGTGCCAGCGCCGCGTCGCGTACGTTGCGGGCCAGCGGGCCGGGGCAGTCGAGCGACGAGCCGAAGGCGATGAGGCCGTAGCGGCTCACACGACCATACGTCGGCTTGACGCCCACCACGCCGCAAAACGCCGCTGGCTGGCGAATCGAGCCGGCGGTGTCCGTGCCGATGGAGAGCGTCGCCTCGCCGGCGGCCACACTGGCGGCGCTGCCTCCGGAAGAGCCGCCCGGCACACGCGCCGCATCCCACGGGTTGCGCGTGGCCGGCTGAAATGCCGATGACTCGGTGGACGAGCCGTAGGCATACTCATCCAAATTCGTTTTGCCAAGCACGATAGCGCCCGCTGCCTCCAGCCGCGCTACTGGTGTAGCCGTGTACGGCGCAATGAAGTTCGCCAGCATTTTGCTCGCCGCAGTGGTACGGGTGCCTTCCACGCAGAAAATGTCTTTTACGCTCAGCGGCACGCCAGCCAATGGGCCGGGGTCTTCACCGCGCGTCAGATGCTGGTCAATGGCATGGGCGCGTTCAAGCGCGCGCTCGGGCTGAAGCGAAATGTAGGCGCGCACGCCGAACGGCGCAACCGTTCGGTTAAGCGAAACCCGCAGCGTTTCGCCGTGTTCTACGGCGTCGATCCGGCGCAACGCGCTTTCGATCACCTCGACGGCGCTGATGTCGCGAGCTTTGACTTTGGCAACAACCTGGTAGGCGGGCAGATCACACAATTCCATGCGGGCATTTGAACCGCAAAGACGCCGGCGAACTTGTCCGCCAGCGTCTTCGCGGCTAGCTTAACTC
>JBQTJD010000780.1:0-2026 GCA_052387475.1 Anaerolineales bacterium
TGGATGATGCAGCCGGTGAGGCATTTGATAAAGTGGCGCGCTTGCTTGGGCTGGCCTATCCGGGCGGGCCGGCGATTGAAGCCGTGAGCCGCGAGGGCAACCCGGCGGCCTACAAGTTCAGCCGCGCGTGGCTCGAGGGCACGTGGGATTTTTCGTTCAGCGGATTGAAAACGGCGGTGTTGTACGAGGTGAAGAAGCAACCATACGGCAAACCACTCACATCATCCGAAGTGATGCTCGACCCGATTGAGGTACGCAACCTCGCAGCGAGCTTTCAGGCCAATGCGGTCGAGGTGCTGGTGGGGAAGACGATCGCCGCCGCCAAACACTTCGGCGCGACAGAGATTTTTGTGGCCGGCGGGGTCAGCGCGAATGCAGTGTTGCGCGGCGCGTTTGCCGCGCAATCACCCGTGCCCGTACGCGTGCCGCCCCTCAGCTTGTGCACCGATAACGCCGCCATGATCGCCGCCGCCGCCAACTTCCGTTACCTCGCCGGCCAGCGCGATGCGCTTGATATGGATGTGCTGCCGAATTGGCGGTTGGTGTGAAATCTGTCAACGGATATCAAACGGACTAACGGACGGGCGCGGATATCCGTTTCTGTCCGTTAGTCCGTTATCGTGTCCGTTGACGGTTCATTCAAGCAAACAACTCCGATAACGCCAAGCTAAACCCCGGCAGCACATCCTCGCCAGAGAGCGTCATCGTTTCCGTGAGCGTGCGGGCCGTGCCGTCTGGGTAGTGCACGGTCACCGTGCGGCGTTTCGGGCGCACGACCCATACGAGTATGGCGCCAGCATGCAGATACGCAGCAACCTTCGCTTGCACGTCCTGATCGGTTTCGCTGGGGGAGATGACTTCAACCGGTAGATCAGGCGCACCAGGAAAGAAACCCTCGTCTATATCAACTTGCTCAATCCGAGCACGCGAGACATAGGCGACATCTGGCCCAAGCACAGTGTCAGGATTGCGCGCCAATTGAAAGCCCAACTTGAGAAAGATCTCGCCAATTGGGTGCTGTTCAATAAACTGCCCTAAGAATTTGCTGAGTCGCGCAGCCAGCCGTCCATGTGGTAACCTTACAGGTGATATCTTAATCATCCCTCCGTGTAGCAAATCGTAATGTTTGCCCTTCGGCATCGTCAGCAATTCTTCAGCTGTTACCAACTTCTCCGTCGTCAGCATCATAACTCCTTCCACTTCTCTGATGGAATTATAGCCCCATCCCGGCCAACCGATCTCCCCTTCTCGCATTCATAGCGTTGGTCTATAGTCATGCTGTGACTATTCAACCCGCGTTTCCGCGCGCCACGGTACAAGCCCGGCTGCCCGATGGCCGCATCTTCGAGGCCTCGCCCGGTACGTCGCTGGAAGATATTCTGCGTGTGGCCAATGGCACGGCCAATGTGCCCATCGTCGCCGCCATCGTCGGCAACAAGCTCACCGAACTGACCAAGCCGCTGCTCGCTGATGCCGACGTCCGCCCGATCACCGCCGCCGACCTCGACGGCATGCGTATCTATCGGCGCTCGCTCGTTTTCCTGTTGACGGTCGCCGTTGCGGAGTTACATCCCGAAGCAGAGATTTTCGTTGAACATTCTGCCGCGCACGCGGGCGGCTACTTCTGCGAAGTGCACGGGCGAGCGCCGTTCTCACAAACCGAACTTGATCACATTGAAGCCCATATGCGCACGCTGGTGGCGCAGGATGAACGCTTCCTGCGCGCCGAAGTGCCGATGGCCGAGGCGATTGCGCTATTCCGCGTGCGCGGCCAGCACGACACGGCGAGTTTGTTGAGCCATCGCGTCCAGGACAAAATTGCGCTGTATACGTTGCGCGGCTGGACGGATTTCGCGCACGGCTACGTCACGCCCTCCACCGGCTACCTGCGCGTGTTCGCGCTGCACGCCTCGCCGTCGGGCTTCGTGCTGCAAATGCCCCGCCCTGAGCGGCCCGACCAACTCACCCCCATCGCGCCGTATCCGATTTTGTTTGGGACGTTTGAGGAAGCCGGCAACTGGCTCGA
>JBQTJD010000781.1:0-6394 GCA_052387475.1 Anaerolineales bacterium
CCCACACTCTGGCGGTCTGGTCAGCGCTCGAGGTGGCCAGGAGCCTGCCATCCGGGCTGAAGGAGATGCCAATGACCCTACCGGTATGGCCTGAGAGGGTCAGTAGTTCTTGGCCGGTGGCGGCGGCCCACACTCTGGCGGTCTGGTCAGCGCTCGTGGTGGCCAGGCGCCTGCCATCCGGGCTGAAGGCGATGCCATAGACCGGAGCGGTATGGCCGGAGAGGGTCAGCAGTTCGTGGCCGGTGGTGGCGTCCCACACTCTGGCGGTCTGGTCATCGCTGGCGGTGGCCAGGCGTGTGCCATCCGGGCTGAAGGCGATGCCAGTGACATCTCCGGTATGGCCGGTCAGAGTGAGCCGCGCATGCGAAGCTTGCACCGCTTGGTGCAAGGCTTGTTCGGCTTCTGGCACAATGGTCTTGTCCTCCACCGTGGCAGTCACGGCTTGCAGGGCCAGCAAAATACTGCGTACGGGATCAACGCTCAGGTTGCTGACCGCCGCCGCGGCTAACTCGCGGGCCTTTGACAACCGGGCCTGGCGTTCCGCTTCGTTGCGCTGGTCAATGGCCTGGGCGCTGGCCGCGTTGGCCACATTGCGCTGCTCGACCGCGACGTTTTGTTGGATGAAGGCATAGACGCCCAGCCCCACCGCCACCAGCGCCACCACCGCAATCCCCGCCGTAAACCACTGTGTGCGCTGGCGGGCGCGGGTCTGCTCTGCGGCGCGCTTACGTTCGCTTTCCGCCAGCTTTTTCGCGTCCTCCAATTCCTTTTGGCGGCGCGCCTCTTCCTCACGCACCTCGCGCTGGATCTCGGCCTGCGAGGCGGCGACGAGTTCTTGCGCCTCCAGGGTAAGCCGCAGGCCGGCCAGATGCGGCTCAATCACCGCCAGGCGCTCGGGCGAGAGCAGGGTCTGATACTGCTGATAGGTCCTGACTTCCTGCTCCAACAGCTCCTGCGCCGCTTTGCGGGCCTGCACTTCGGGGTCAAGCCGAATCTGGTCGAGCAGATAGTCGTGCGCCAGTTCGTAGGCGAGATCGTGCACCATCTGCGCGGACAGCCCCGAGGCCAATTCATAGGTGGGCGCGTCGGCCTCGGATTCATGGGCGCGGAGCAGGCGGCTGTCCACGAGCTGGTTCAAGACCGCTGTGAGCTGCTCAAGCGTGGTGTCCTTCTGCTGGCCGGTCTTCAGCTCGGCCAGCAGCTCGGCGCGCGGCCGCACCACGCGCCGCCCTTGCGAGGAGATGAGGGCCTCCAACACGCGCTGCGCCACCGGGCGTTGGGGGGCGCTCAGGTAACGCCCCATCACACGCGCCAGGTGCGTGTGCAGAATGCCGGCGGCGCGGCCCAGGGAGTCGTATTGCCGGATCGTGAACTGCCGGGCGCCGGGCGGCAATTCATCGAACAGCCCCGAACACACCAATTGCAGCTGCGGCGGCGGCAGGTTATCCTGCCCCAGATCGCGCAGCATCGCGTCAATCAGGCCGTCTTCAAAGCTCAACCCCCGCGCCATCGCCGGGGCGGCGACGATTTCGCGGGCTTCCTCGCGCGTCAACCGATTCAGGCGCACGTCGTTTTCAAACGGGTTTTGGATCTGCGGCCGGAAATTGGCCAGGTTGCCGAAGAACTCCGTGCGCAGTGAGAACAGCCAGCGCACGTTGAGGCTGGCGTCGTCCAGACACTCCGCGAGCTCGGCGATGAACTCGGCGCGGCCGGGCGCCTCGAGCTGCGTGAACAGCTCCTCCGCCTGATCGATGATGAGGTAGAGCGTCACCGCGCTGGCGAAGATGTCCGTCACCTGCCGCAAGAACTCGCGCAGGGGCGCGGTCGCCAGCAGCGGCGCAGCGCTGGGGTCCGCGATAAACGCGCGTTTGATGATCTGCACGGGGTTGGCGTTGTACGGCCGCAGGTACACGGGCAGGTGCCCCGCGCCGATCAGCCGCGGCATCAGCCCGGCCTGCAGCAGCGACGACTTGCCCGCGCCCGACTCGGAATGCAGCACGGTGAACGAGCTGCGCGCCAGCCGCCCGAGCGTGTTGGCCAGCGCCGCCGAGCGCCCAAAGAAGATCGCGGCATCGCTCAAGCGATACGAGAGCAGACCTTTGTACGGGCTGCCGTCTTTGTTCTCGCTTTTTTCGTTCGCCACCGCCTGCAGGCGCCGAGCAAACGCGCTCACGCCCTGCGCCACCACGCGTTGTTCGACTTCGCGGTCGCTCGCCAGCGCCTCCATCGCCGTCAGGGCGCGCTGATAGATGTTCTGGATGTTGTGGATGATCTTGTCGCGGCCGACGACATCGCCCGCGATGATCAGGTCGCCCTGCGCCGCCAGGGTGAGGGGCGCTGGCCCGGCGGCGGGGGTGGGGACGCGCTCGACCAGCCGCTCCGGGCCGGGCGCACCGGCGGGCGGCTCCGCCGGCAGGGGCACGTCGACGACGACAGGGGCGGCCGGGCCGGGCAATTGAAGCGCGACTTCGCGATCGGCGGCGTCGTAGGCCGTCGGCGGAAGGCGATAGCGCAGGGAGTGGGCAAACACCGTCTCCCCGTCGCGCGTCACCGCGCGGATGAGGTGGAGGTCGAGCAGGGCGGCGCAGGCCTCACTCAGCCCCGCCTCCGCGGCCCGCCCCGCCGGGAGTGGGGCAGCGTTGGCGCTGAGCAATTCTTGCGCGGCGGCGCGGTGGGCGGCCCGCAGGCCCTTGGCCGCTGTCTCGGCGGCATACCGCTGCCAGATTCCCGCCGCGCCCCCGAGCGCGTGGTAGCGGGCATCCTCCCACAACGCGGCGCACACCACGCTCAGCACCGTGGGCGGGATATCGTGGCCGCCGAGATCGCTCAGCACTTGCGCGCGCACGCCGTCGTCCTGGTTCTTCTGCGAGAGCGCCGCGACCACGGCCAGCGCCTCGGGGCGCGCCAGATTCCCGAGGGCCAGCTCGTTATCCAGGTGCCCGTGCAGCGGCAGGCCGCTCAGGCGCGGCAGACCTTCCGAGCGCAGCGCGAACACCCAGCGCACATTCAGCGTAGGGTCGTTGAGACAGTCGTGGAGGGCGCGGATGAATTCCTCGCGGTCGCCTGCGTGCAGCTGCGTGAACAGGTTGTCGGCCTGATCGAGCAAGACGACCAGGCGCGCGCCGAGCAGGGCGCCGGCCTGCCGCAGGAAATCGGCCAGCGCGGCCGTGCTGAGGCGGGGCGCGGCGGCGGCATCGGGCAGGAAGGCGCGCTTGAGCAGGAGCGCGGGGTTGGCGGCCCCCGCGCGCACATAGACCGGCAATTGCCCGGCCGCGAGGAGGGCGGGCGTGAGGCCGGCCTGCAAGAAGGAGGTCTTGCCCGCGCCGGCTTCGCCGTGCAGGTGCGTGACCGCGCCGCGTTCGAGCCGCCGCAGGCAGTGCGTAAGGGCGGCGTTGCGCCCGCGAAAAAACTCGGCGTCATCCAGCCGATAGGCGGCCGGGCCCTGATAGGGGGCGCGGTCTTCAATGGACGCGGCGACGCCCTGCAGGCGCTGCGCAAAACTCCGCAGGCCGTGCGCCAAAGCGCGCGTTTCGAGCGCGTGGTCGCTCACATCTTGTTCCGCGGCGCTGAGCGCGCGTTCAATGAGCGTCTGAATGTGGTGGGTGATTTTGTCGCGGCCGACGACATCGCCCCCAATGGTGAGATCGCCGGAGGCTTCAAGGTTGAGGTTGCTCATCAGGATAAGATGGTGTTGATAAGCCGAAAAGGATAGGCCAGTGGCCTGCGTACCGACGGTCCCTTACCCGCTGAGCTTTGTCGAACCCTCTGGATGGATCAGACCACCGGCGCGTATTTCCTGGTGCCCTTTGGCGACGACGGGTGGCTGACCTGAGGACTGCGTTTGGGCACTGTACCCAGGATCGGGTTGCCCAACAGCCGACGGCGCTTCGTGCGTATTCGACTGAAGCTGAGGCGTTGGGCGCCCATCGATGCGCCGACGCCTGCTCACGTTCTTCAAAGCACGAGTATAGGAGGAAGGGGGCGAGAGCACAAGCCCAATAGCCCGTCTGACTCAACCAGCTGGCCAGGCATAGCTTCAACTGGTTCTTGGAAATGATAAGTCAACACTCGCGAAGGAAGAATAGCTGGGGTAGAGGTGCGTTTGGCCTATTACTACAACGAGACTTCGTATGAGTACGAGATTTCACTTATGAGTACGAGACTTCGGCTTGTGCGCCTTTCGCCGCCGGGTACGCCGTTTGCCATGCCGCGCCACAGTACGCTTGCGATGTGAACAGTAGGCGGCATGATTGCGACATTGCCGGTAGTGCAGAATGGCTAACACGTCGGGTTGGGTATCCAGTTCGTCTGCGCGCGCGCGCAATCAACTGCCGCGCCTGCGCCGTGGTCAACGCCGGACTTTTTTTGAAACAGAATCCGCAGCCGGATCAGGAACAAATGCGCCAAGAAGGATTGCAGCATGTGATGATGCCAACCCGGCCACGTGCGGACTTGGTAGTGATCCATGCCGATCTCACCCTTGCCTTCTTCCAGGGCCGTTTCCAAGGGCCAGCGCAGAACACTCACCCGCACCAATTCTTGCGGCGGGCAAGTCGAAGGCGCATTGCTCAAGTAACACTTGCGTTCGGGATCTGGCCCCAGGCTGCGCCGAAAAACAGCCCAACAGCGTTGACCCGGCAATTTGCCGCGCACCGTCGTGACGCGCAGGAAAGCAAACTCCACCACCAAGGGTCCCTTGCTGCCTTCCTTGACCGCGTAACGCTGCCAGTGCTGGTCTGGTATTTGCAGCATCAAGACTTGCAGTTCCTGCGACGCCGGCGCGGTCCGTTTGACGCGGGGATGCAGCCGTGGCCGGCCCATCAGACCGGACCCCGGCGGCTCCACGGCCGGCGTCCGGACCCAGACATGGGTATCAGCTGGGACTTCCGCCAGATAGAGCTTGCCCAGCGCCAGACTGCGGCCTCCGAATAGACACCGCCCTGTTGCTGGACTTCCAGCCACAACTGGCGCGGGCTGTGGCAGCCTTCCGCCCAGCGCCGGCGGAAGTAGTCGCCGTGCGCTTCGGTCTTGCTCCAACTCCGGGTCGTTGGCGGCCGGGCCGGGAACTCACCAGCGCGCAGATAACGGGTCACGGTGGTGCGGCTCATGCCCAGTTCCTGAGCGATGCGGCGCGCGCTCTGGCCCGCCGCGCTTCGGCGGCTTGGCGGCGGCTCGGGGCCAGGGTGTCCTTCAGTGGCCGGAATTTGAGCACCGGTGTGGCGGCGACCGGTGTGGCGATGACCGGCGTGGGCGTGCTGGCCTGGAGGAGCGGGACTTTCCGCAACTCGAGGTGATGGCGATCCAGGTAACGCTCCATGGTCTCGCGCAGGTTCTTCAGGAGATGCCAGCGATCAGCGACTTGTTGAGCGTGCGGCGCTCCTTGATCGACTCCGTCGCGATAGGTCTGAGCGCGATCACGCGTGATGGTCTGGACGCCGGGATGCGTGCGCAACCAGTTCGCCACCGTGGCCGCTTCGCGATCGGGCAGCAGGTCCACCACGCGACCCTGTTCGTGATCGACCAGCAGCGTGCCGTAGTGATGGCCCCGCCGATACGCCCAATCATCAATCCCCAACACGCGCGGCGTGGCGGCGCGCTCAGCGGCATACTGGCGGATCAGACGCAGGATCGTATCGGCGCTGACTGCCACCGCCAATGGCCCAGTCAGCCGGTGTCCCAATTCGCCGCCGAGCGCCAACCCGAGACGTTGTTGCATCTCACGCAGCCGCTGGCTGCGCTGTGCCCGCGGCGCCAGCCACTCCGGGATTTGCTCCGTGAACGTTCGACGCGAACAATGTGAGTTGCGACAGAAGAAACGGCGGACGGTGAACCAGACCCGGACGGCGACGCCGGCGATGGGCACCTCGGCGGCACGGCGCAGGTAGCGGCTGTGCACGCTGGCCGAGGTCTGTCCACAGATCGGGCACGCAGCCGAGGGCATGGCCAGTCGCGCTCGCAGCACGACGCCAGGCGGCGCGAGCGTCACTTCATCAATTGTCACACTGGCCGGCAGCTGGAGCAGGACTTCGAGCTTCATGCCCGGCATAGTAGCCAGCGCGCCTGGGTGGCGGGTTCACTAAACCTGCGGGAGAGCCACGGAGATTGAGGACCAAGTGCTGAAGCTCCGGAAGCGGTTGAGCGAAGCGATGGCGCAGGCGGTAATCGAGGCCCAGGCGACGGTAGAGCCGGAGCGGCGGCCGGTGTGCTCGACCTGCCAACGCCCCATGCATTTCAAAGCGAAGAAAGGCAACGCCGTGGAAAGTCGAGCGGGGCGACTGCGGTTGAAGCGAGGCTATTACTACTGCGAGCACTGTCGGCGCGGTATTTTTCCCCCTGGATGAGCAGTTGCAGGTGTGGGATGGACATTGGAGTGAGCAAGTGGCCAAACATGCGG
>JBQTJD010000782.1:0-2398 GCA_052387475.1 Anaerolineales bacterium
CAAAGGGGTGTCAATGCACGATTCGCCGGTGAGAGGATGCAGCGAGGGCGCGGCAAAAGGAGCCCTAACCATCATGTTCGGTGGAAAAGCCTATGTTTTTGAACGCGCGCTGCCCTACTTCAAAGCCATGGGCAAGACCATCACCCATGTCGGCGAGAATGGCGCGGGGCAGATGGTGAAGCTGGTCAATCAGATTTTGGTGGTGGTGACGATGCTGGGCGTGAGCGAGGCGTTGCTGTTCGCCAAAGCGGGTGGGCTGGATTTGGAGAAGACGCTGGCGGCGGTGAGCGGTGGCGCGGCGGGGAGTTGGATGTTGAGCAATCGTGGCCCGCAGGTCATTGCGCGCGACTGGCGGCCTGGTTTCATGATTGATCTGCAACAGAAGGATGTGCGGCTTGTGCTCGACGAGGCCGACCGGCTGGGCGTGCCGATGCTGGCGACGAGCACCATCTTCAATTTGTATCGCGTGCTGCAACAAGCCGGCCTCGGCGCGGAGGGCAACCACGCGCTGGTAAAGGCGCTGGAGAAACTGGCGGGGATTGAAGTGAAAAAGGATTGAACCGCGAAGCCGCAAAGTGCGCGAAGAAAGGCGCGCGGGTTATTTTGCCCGCAGACCGGTGCGCTCTGACTCCTGGCGCTGCTTTGTTTCCTTCTCGGGCATCATCTCGCCTGACTCTTTTCGTTGCCGCCAGCGGGCCAATGCCACGCGACGCCACTCGCTCACCCGCTGGCGCACCGCCGGCAGCCGCATCAGCAACAACAGCACCACCGCCGCGCCATACAGCAACGGCTCGCGGATATCGGCCTTCACCAGCCAGACAAAGTGCACCACAGCCAACAATCCGGCGGCATACACCGCGCGGTGAAGTAATTTCCAGTCGCGCCCCAACCGCTTCTGCCAGCCCTTCGTCGAAGTCAATGCCAGCGGGATCATGATCAACAGCGCCGCTGCGCCCACCAGCACATACTTCTTTTCGATGATCGCTTCCCAGATCAACGCCAAGTCGAGGCCATAATCCACCACGGCGAAGATGAGGAAGTGTGTGGAGGCGTAGAAGAACGAATACAGCCCCAGCCAGCGCCGAATGGGCGCGAGCCAGTTCCAGTCGGTGAGGGTGATGAGAGGCGTGACGGCCAGCGTAGCGACGAGGAAGATCAGCGCGGGCAAGCCGGTGCCGAACGTCAAATCCTGAATCGGATTGATGGAGAGCTTGCCCTGCCACGCCGCCCACGCGATGTTGAGCGCTGGAGTCCACCCAGCAAGGTGCGTGGC
This sequence comes from Anaerolineales bacterium, assembly GCA_052387475.1. Lineage (GTDB taxonomy): Bacteria > Chloroflexota > Anaerolineae > Anaerolineales > UBA6663 > JANWXR01. The sequence continues at coordinate 1,274 of JBQTJD010000782.1, forward strand.
TAGAAGCGGCCAGTTGAAGAAAGGTTTGCGGCGATCCAACGCGCGTGATGCGTGAAACGTGATGCGTGAAACGTGATCTCAGCCTGAGCGAAATCACGTTTCACGTCTTACGTTTCACGCTTTAGTAGTTCACCGCCAAATCCATCCCCTCGTACAGCGCCGCCACTTGCGAGTCGTAGCCGTTGAACTTGAGCGTCTTGCGCCGGCCCAACTCGCCGATGCGGCGCTCGGTGCCTTGCGACCAACGTGGATGATCGACTTCCGGGTTGACGTTGGAATAAAAGCCATACTCGTTTGACGCCAGCGTATTCCACAGAGTCGACGGCTGTGTATCGGTCAGTTCAATCTTCACGATAGACTTGATGCTCTTGAACCCATACTTCCATGGCACGACCAGCCGGATGGGCGCGCCGTTCTGCGGGGGTAGCGGCTTGCCGTATAGGCCGGTGGCCATCGTCGCGAGCGGGTTCATGGCTTCGTCTATTGTTAATCCCTCAGTGTACGGCCAAGGATAGAACGGCTGATTCAGGCCGGGCATCTGCAAGCGGTCAAGCACGGTCGTGAACTTGACGTACTTCGCATCAGAGGTCGGTTCGACCTCCTTGAGCAGGTTGGCCAGTGAGAAGCCCTGCCACGGAATGACCATACTCCAGCCCTCGACGCAGCGCAGACGATAAATGCGCTCCTCGCTCGTAAACGCCTTGAGAATGTCTTCCAGGCCGTAAGTCTTCGGGTTGTTCACCAGTCCGCCGACCTCGACCGTCCACGGGTCGGTATCAAAGTTTCGGGCCAATGGGGCCACGCCCTGCTTATCCACCGTGAACTCGTAGAAGTTGTTGTAGTTGGTGATGCCGTCGAACGAAGTCGTCGCGTCGCCCAGTTCGTCTTTCAACCCATCGGTGGCAGCCGCCGTGCCGGGCACTGGCGTGGCAGGCGCTTCGGTGGCGCAGGCCGCCAGCAGCGCGGAGCCGGCCAGCACAGCGCCATACTTGAGGAATCGCCGTCGAGAAAAGTAGACGTGTTCGGGTGTGATTTCAGATGATCGGATTTTCATGGCGGTCTCCAACTTCGTTCACGGATCACACGGAGAGACACGGATTGCACGGGGTTTTTGCTCGTTTTCTC
>JBQTJD010000783.1:0-7699 GCA_052387475.1 Anaerolineales bacterium
GCAAGGTGATGGTGCGAAGGCGTTCCACTTTGAACGTCATCACCTTGCCGGGCGGCTCGCGCAGGCCGATGACATGCACCGTGCGGCCTACCGCGTAAGGTTCAATGAAGTAAGGCGCGAAGTCATAATCGAACACTTTGCCATCTTCCATCTGATGAGTCAGATGCACCTTGCGCCCCAGCGACCATGCTCGCGTGAGTGTTTCCAGCACTTGCATAAACACGGGATCACGACGGCGGCTGGCATCGTCCAGAACGTCAGCTGAGAGCTTGAGGTGATTGCTAATCAACGGGGCCAGCCCTTCCAATGCGATACCGAGTTTTCGTAGAGCACTGGCCGCGTGAGAGTTGTGCTTGTCGGTGCGAGTCGCGAACAGGCGGGCCGCTAAATGGAGTGCCATACTTTCGTGCTGAGTGAACTGCACATCAATCTTGTAACGATCTCGGTCTATGGCATACCGGTCTGGGGTAGTCTCGTAGATAGGCACGCCCTGCACGGTCAAGTCGTCAATGTACTCGCCGGCAGTAGACCGGTGCACATCCAGACGCCGGGCGATTTCCGCCTTTGTTAGTCCTTCCGAGTGCTCAAGCAACAAATGTTTTAGCTGGGCCAACCGATCTATCTTTTTGTCCAATCGCTCACTCATAGGCCATAATTCTCCGACACTGTTGTGTTGAAATTCAGAATAGCATAGGGCATGCCCGAATAACGTGACTCCGCGTGGCCGTTTCAAGGATCAGCTTCAGTCGGGTCGTATGGCCACAACCTACCCTCATCATCTTCTGACAATAAGATTCCCTCGTCGTCCATCGTTGTGAGCCCCCGGCTTACCTCCTCACGCCGCCAGCCCAGCAAACGAGCGAAAAAACTGGAGCGATTTCCTGGGTGATTTTGGATAGCATTTTGTAATTCTTTCAGACGGTCGGCGTCGGCTTTGCGTGACATCGGCAAACCTCCAAGTGGATTTGCCGTCACCGTAAGCCGAGCATGTTGGGAGTAAGCCAACAACCTGGAAGAAAGTGCGCTCCTCAGCAGTTTTCTGCTGGCGTGTCTGGAATCGATCTTGCGCGAAAGCTGTATCCTTCGTAACTCACTCCACCAGGCTCAACTGGCACGGCGTTACGTCAATCGCCACCAGCATAGCTCGGGCTAGGCCCCGACGATCACAATAGTATGGGCCGGGGGCGGGGACGATGTAGGACGTGGCGCCGAGGCGAAACATGGGAACACAGGGATTAGGGAATAGGGGGGAATTGCGCGGCGAAAGTGAGCAGCACCGTGAGTTCTGATACTTCGACGATCAGGCCAAACACATCCCCGGTGAGGCCGCCGAGGCGGGCGCGGGCGAAAGCAATGACAGCGAACGTCGCGACATGCGCCAGAGCGATGGCAAGGGCGATGCGCGTTGGCCCGAGCACGCCCGCAATGAGCAGCGCCGCCGGCAATAACGCGGCCAGTAGAATGGTGTTGCGCGTCAAGCCTGATTGAAACTCCGCCGCCATGCCACCAGCACGCGCCAGCGGTTGCTGCGCGGCGAGTACGATGAGCCAGCGGGCGGTGACAGCGGCGGTGACGAAAGCGAACAGGGAAGAGGGGGCAGGGATTAGGGAAACGGCGGCGACTTTGGCAATGAGAAAGAGCGTGAGCGCGATAACGCCGAACGCGCCGAGGCGCGGGTCGCGCATGATTTCGAGGCGGCGTTCAGGCGTGGCGGCGGCGAGCAATGCATCGCCGCAATCGGCCAGCCCGTCGAGGTGCAGCCCGCCGGTCAACGCCGCCCACAACGCCACGGTCAATGTCGCGGCCAGCAGCGGCGGAAAAACTTGCAGCAACAACCAATGCGCGCCCGCCACCATCCCGCCGAGGCACAGGCCGATCAGTGGAAACCAGCGCCCCGCACGACCCAGATCGCCCGGTTGTGGAGCTTCGGTGGTGACAGGAATGGCGGTGAGAAATCCGACAGCGAGCAGCAGCAATTGCATGTCGGCATCATAAACGCAACGCAGCAAATAAAAAACCTTGCGCGGCATACGAAGCATGCACTGCTGCTTTGTGCCTTTGTGTTAACCCGAGTTTGGGATAACAGAAAAGGAAACAAGCACCCTGAGCGGAGCGGCGCTCCTTCGACTGCGGCCCGCCAAAAGCAGGTGGGCCTCCGCTCAGGATGCGCCGTTGACCTTTCAGCAAGCCGCACAGTCGAAGGGGCGCTCTTATCTCGAACTGGCGTTGTGTTATATCGCTACCGGCTTAGTATGATCTGCTCGCGTTCGTACAGGCGGATGGCGACGACGATGAGGCCGACGGCCAGCGCCAGCGTGACGGCGGCGGAGACGACGACATTCACGAGGCTGATCGGCTCGCCCCGCATAAATTGATTGATGAGGATTTGCTGCCCGAAGGTCGGGATGAGCATCGTCCACAGATCGGGCTTGACGGGCAAAAAGGCCAGGCCGAGGCCGGGCAGGGCGGGGGCCAACGGCAGAAAGCCGACGTAGGTCTGCGCTTCTTTGAAGTTGCGCGCGAACGTGGCGATGATCATCTGCAACGCCGCCGCCAGCAGCACCATCGGCAGGCAGACGACGAAGATGCCGGCCAGCGCCAACGGGTCAATGCTCAACCGCAGGCCGATGAATTGTTCGAGAGGGATGACGTTGAAGAGGATGGCATAAGCAATGAGGCTGATGAGGACGGTGCCGGCGGCGAAGGGCAGCGCGGCCAGCAGTTTCCCCAGCACGATCTCGCGCCGCGCCGCCGGGTTGATGAGCAGCGGCTCAAGCGAGCCGCGTTCGCGCTCGCCGGCCGGGCGGTCGATGATGACGCCCGCGCCGCCGGTGAACAGCGCGAACATTAAAAAGTACGGCAGGGTGTTGAGGAAGATCAAGACCTGGCTCTGCGGCGTGGCGACATCCACGCTTTGAATGTCAAACGGCTGGATGACCGCCGGGCTGACGCCGCGCGCCACCAGCCGCAGCGCGGCGATCTGACGCCCGTACGAGTTGAGCAGATTGCGCACCCGGTTAACCGTGATGGAGGCTGCCTGCCGCGAACTGTCTTCGACCAATTCCAATTCAGCCGGTTGACCGGCGGTGAAATCCTCGGCGAAGCTTTCAGGGATGATCAGCACGACTTCCACATCGCCGTTGCGCACGGCGGCGCGCGGGTCGGCGGGCGCGTCCACGATCACGACGTTCTCCTGCTCAAGGTACCGAATCAAGTTGGGCGCGCGTTCCGCCCCGACCACCGGCAGGTTCAGCGGCTTCTCCTCGTCGCGCGCGTCGTTGATCAGCCGCCCGATGAGGATGAGCAGGAACAATAGAATCAACGGGCCGAGCAGGGTGCCAAAGAGCGCGCTGCCAATGGTGCGCCGGTCGCGCAGGTTGTCGAGGATTTCTTTGTTGAAGATGATGCCGATACGTTCAAACATGGGTAATGCTGTGAGACGTGATGCGTGAAACGTGATAAGCGAAGCGACTTTCACGCATCACGAATTACGTCAGCGTTCCAACCCCTCTTCACTTCCAATCACTGACACAAACGCGTCCTCCAAATTCTCCTGCCCGGTCTGCGCGCGTAGTTCATCGGCTGAGCCGCGCGTGGCGACCTTGCCGTGGGCGATGATGACGATGTGATCGCACAGCGCGGCCACCTCTTGCATGATGTGACTCGAGAACAGCACGCACTGGCCGTCGTCGCGCAGGCGGCGGATGACATCGCGCATGGCGCGGGTGCTCATCACGTCCAGGCCGTTGGTCGGCTCGTCGAGCAGCACGTTGCGCGGGCCGTGCACCAATGCGCGCCCAATCGCCACCTTCAAGCGCTCGCCGGTTGAGAAGCCGTCGGTGCGGCGGTCGGCGATCTCGCCCATATCGAGCATCTTGATCAGCGCGGCGATGCGGGCCTCGAGGTCGTTGCCTTTCAACCCGTGCAGCCGCCCAAAGTAGCGGATGTTCTCGCGCGTGGTCAGGCGCGGATACACACCGCGCGTATCGGGCAGCGCGCCGATGCGGCGTTGCACTTCGAGCGGGGCGTCAGTCACATCGAAGCCATCGACTGTCGCCGTGCCGCTGTCGGGCTTGAGCAACGTGTAGAGCATGCGCAGCGTGGTGCTTTTGCCCACGCCGTTCGGGCCGAGCAGGCCGGTGATCGTGCCATCGGGCGCGGTGAACGACACACCCTGCACAGCCTGCACCGCGCCAAAGGATTTGTGGAGGTCTTGAACTTCGATCATTGGGTGATTTGGCGATTGGGTGATTGAGTAATTGTCGCTTGGCTGGCCAATCGCCAAATCACTCAATCGCACAATCACTCAATTCAAGGCCGTGGCCCCGTGAAACTCACAAAAAAAGGCGGCGGCTCGATGTTCTGCACGCAGACCGTGTCCAACTCTTTGACCGAGCCGCTGGCAATGAAATCGCGGGCGATCCGATCCACGCAACCGCGAATAAATATCCCATGCCCCATGCCCGGCGCGATGAGGTGCAGGCTGTTTGGCAAAGTACTCGCTACTTCATTGGCGTACTGCGGCGGGGTGATGGGGTCAGCCTCGCCCGAAAGCAGCAGCACCGGCACGTCGCTCCGCACCGGCTGGCGGAACGCGTCAGTCACACCGCCCTGCGGCCAGCTCGCGCACACCTCGCGCAACGCCGTCGTCTGGTCGCCAAAGGTCTCGTTCGTGGCGCTCGCCGCAACATCGACTAGGAATGGCGCGTCCTCGGCGCAGGCCACGGCGTAAAACATGCCGTCGTACAATCCGGCGTCGAGGCTGATGGCTTGCGTGAGCAGCGGCGCAAAGTCATTTTGCGCAAAGGCGGTGTGGATGCCGAGCGGGAGCAGCGCCACAAACTCTGGTGAGTAGAGTGAACTGAAGATCGTGCTTGTAAACATCCGCCGGGTGAGGGTGAACGACACGGGTTCGCCCGTCACCGGATCGGGCAGGGTGATCGCTGGCGATTCGGCGTCAAGCCGCTGCAACACCTCGGCAAACTCGGCGCGCAGATTGGGAAAGGCGGTGTGGCAGTCGGCCTCGGCGTCGCAGCGCGCAAATAGCAGATCGAGCGCGCGTTGCCCATCCTGCGAGGCGCTGAGGAAGAGCATAAAGTCGGCGCTCACCACCGCGTCGAGGATGACGCTGCGCACACGCTCCGGGTACAACCGCAGATAAGCGAGCGCCGCGCGCGTGCCGTAGCTCGCGCCGTACAAATTGATCTGCTCGTAACCGAGCGCCGCGCGCACCGCATCCAAATCCTGCATCGCGATTTCGGTGGTGTAGTGCCGGAGGTCGGCGTTGAGTTTTGCCGGGCACTGCTTAAGCTCCGCGATGGCGGCGGCCTCGTCAAGGAGGCGTTCATCATCCGGAGCAAAGCAGCGCAGCGGGTTGGACTCACCCGTGCCGCGTTGATCGACCAATACAATCGCCCGGTCTTGATTGATCGCCTCGAAGGCGAAGAAGGCGGCCGGGAACGCTTCGATGGCCGCTTGCCCCGGGCCGCCCGCCAGCAAAAAGAGCGGGTCGGCTGAAGGGTTGCGGCTCACCGCCGGCACCACGGCTACGTTCAACGCGAGGCGGCGTCCATCGGGGGCAGCGCGATCTTCCGGCACATCGAGCGTGCCACACTGCGCCTTGAGGCCGCGCGCCAGCACACAATCGTTGAGTTGCAGCGTGACTGCCGGTTGTGTGGATGTCGCGGTAGCGCACGCAGAGAGCGAAAAAGCCAGTGCGAGAAACGTGAGGGCGAGTCTCATGGCGAGGCCGGTTGGAATTGCGGAAAGAGCTTGAGCAGGGCCAACACGGCGTACAGCAGCAGGACGGCGAGACTGTTGTTGAGCACGTGAATGGCAATCGCCGCCCACAGCGAACGGGTGTATTCGTAAACCAGCGCAATCATCACGCCCATGATGAAACTGGAGACGACGACGCCGAGCGAATCGAAGTGCGCCAAGCCAAACAACGTCGAACTGACCAGCACCGCGATCCACACACGGTAGCGCGCAGCCAGCCAGCCGTACAATGCGCCTCGAAAGAATAACTCCTCGGAGATAGGCGCGAGGATGCCAACGAAAAGAAATGTGATTGTAAAGCCGATGAGTGAGAACTCCGGCGTGAGCAAGTCACTGCGCGCTTGCAGGCTGTCGAAGTTGCCTTCGACCAGCCAGAGCGTGAGCAGGGCGACCAGCGCGCGCACCGGGAGCAGGGCCAGCGTGAGCGCGGCGATGAGCAGCAGCCACAGCCAACGCCAGCGCGGCGGGAAGAGGCCGAGGCCGGCCCAACTCAAACGCCCGCGCCGAATGCCGAAGACGTACACGGTGCCGGCGAGGCAGATAAAGTTCGCCAGTCCCGCCCCGGCCAATGCCAGCGTGCGGTTCTCTCCGGCGAGGAAGCCAACCGCGATGCTCAGGGCTAGGAAGGAACCGAAGCCGCCGACAAGATAGAGCACCAGATCTAGCCAGCGGGCGGGTGGCGGGGTATGTTCGGCGATGGCTGGCGCTACTACATCGGTCATGCCCACACCCACAGCCAGCCCAACGGCGCGAGGGCGGCGAGATAGGCGATGGCCGTCAGCGTAAGCGCGGCGTAATACAGGCGGCCCGGCACGCCCCAGCCCGCGTCGCGCCAACTCAACACCGCGCAGATCACCATCACCAGCGCGAGGCCAATCAACACCGGCGGGATGGCGAACAGCGGCGCGGCCGTTTGCGGAAAGCCGTGCAGGATCACAAACTGGTCGTTCAATATTCCATTAAAGGCCACTGCCACGACGCCGACGATGAAGCTCAGCGCCAATACTCCGGCGAGCAGCGCGATGAGGCGCGCCGCCCAACGGCCAAACCGCTCGCGTACCGGCTGCGGCGGTTTTTCGTTTTTGCTCAACAGGCGAATGAGGAATGACAATGGATACACCACGATGGGCGTAAGCAGAAAGAGCGTGCTGAGCGCGAGCAACCCCCACACCACAAAATCAAGCGGGCCGGGATTGGTGAGCCAGCGCCATGCCACCGGGGTCAGGATCATGCTGCGCGGCGTATAGAATTCGACGTTTGGTTTTTGGTCGAGGCAACTGGTATCCGGCGGCGCGTTCGGGTTGTCGAGGAAGTCGTAAATGATGTCCGCCGGGCACTCGCCGCTCAACGCGCCGCCGTGTCCGGCGGTGGGCAGCGTCACCACAACGCTATTGCTCAGCGTGCGCGCGGCGGCCTCCCCGAAGGCCGGCGGTGTGATCGGATCGAAGCGCCCATTCATCACCAGCGTGGGGATGTCGCTCACGACCGGATCATCAATGCTGGCCGGCAGCGCCGGCACATCCCAGTCGGCGCACAGTTCCGCAAAGTATTTTGCGGAACTGTCAGTGACGCGTGCAATTTCGGGTCGCACTTCCGCAAGAGGCAAATCGGCTGTGGTGAAGCCGGCATCCTCCGCGCAGAAGGTGGTGTTGTACATACCGCCGGCAAAGGTGCGGTCAAAGGCCAGTAGAGGCCACAACACGCGCAACAACTCGCTGCTGCCGGTGTCGCGCAGATCGTAGATCATCTTCGGCAGACCGGGGATGGCTTCACTGGCGTATAAAAATTGAAAGAGCAGATTGATGAGCGTGTCGCCGTCGAGCACCGCGTCGTAATTTTCGCCGGTCTCAAAATCGGTGATGGGGAGGCGGGCTGGCTCGGTGTTGAGCTTTTCGACCAGCGCAAAGAAGACGTTTTCGAG
>JBQTJD010000784.1:0-2703 GCA_052387475.1 Anaerolineales bacterium
ACGCCCACACGGATACGGTTGGCGTGGACGGCATGCCCGATCCATTTTCGGCCACAGTGCGCGAGGGCAGGATGTACGGACGCGGGGCTTACGACATGAAAGGCAGTCTGGCGGCGTGTCTGGCCGCATTGAAGGCGCTCGCGGACGCAGGTGAGCGTCTGCGCGGGGATGTGCTGCTGGCCGCTGTCGCGGACGAGGAGTATGCCAGCCTAGGCACAGCCGAGGTGCTGCGACATGTGCGGGTGGATAGCGCCATCGTCACCGAGCCAACCGAGATGGACATCTGCCTGGCGCATAAAGGCTTCCTCTGGCTGGAGGTGGAGACGACGGGCCGCGCCGCCCACGGCAGCCGCTTCGATGAAGGCGTTGACGCCAATCTGCGTATGGGCCGCTTTCTTGCTCAACTGGATCAACTTGAACGCGAACTCCGCCGCCGCGAACCGCATCCACTCGTTGGCCCGCCTTCCCTGCATGCCGCCACATTGCAGGGCGGCACCGAACTCAGCATGTATGCCGCCCGGTGTCAGTTGCAAATCGAACGCCGCACCCTGCCCGGCGAAACCGAGCTGCAAGTGCTGGCCGAACTACAGGCCATCGTGGATAAACTCGCTACTGCCGATCCGACTTTCAAGGCAACGGTCAAGACCCTGCTTGTCCGTGAGGCAATGGAGGTCTCGCCGGAAGCGCCGCTCGTCAATGCAATCACGCAGGCCGCCACCGACAGGCTCGGCCAACGCCCACGGTATGTCGGTCGTCCTTTTTGGATGGACGCCGCCCTGCTCACCGCAGCCGGGATTGATACGGTGGTGATGGGCCCGTCTGGCGCAGGCGCACATGCCAAAGAGGAGTGGGTTAACTTGCATTCGGTGGAAGAGATGGCGCACATCCTCGCGGACACCGCGCTGCGTTACTGCCGTTAGTCATAAACATAGGTGTTACGCGGTTGAAATAACTACTTACTCACAATGTCACCCTGAGCGCGTCCGCATCGCCTGTGCATGTCACGAGTCTGCTCGCGCGAAGGGCCTCTCGCCGCCCAGAGGAGGCCCTTCGCGGGCGTTCGCTACTGCGAACGCAGCTCAGGGCGACATGAACTGAGCAACTCCCAAACAAAGAGAAAGGCCTTTATCATGAAAACTCACGCACGCGTCGTCATCGTCGGTGGGGGCATCGTCGGAGCGAGCACCGCCTATCACCTCGTCAAGCAGGGCTGGGAGGATGTGGTCGTGCTCGACATGGGGCCGCTGTTCAAAAACATCGGCTCCACGTCACACGCGCCTGGCTTGATGTTTCAGCACAACAACTCGAAGAGCGTGTGTACGCTGGCGATGTGGTCGGTCGAGACTTATCTGGCCTCAGAGAAGGAAGCGAACATCGGGCGCACGCTCTTCCAAACGGGCAGCCTCGAGATCGCGCACAGCGCCACGCGTTTCACCGAACTGAAACGCAAGATCGGCAACACCAAAGCGTGGGGCCTCGGCGCAGAACTCATCGGGCCGGATGAGATCAAGAAGCTCGTGCCGGTGATGAAAGTGGATGATCTGTACGGCGCGTTCTACGTCCCGACGGATATGGATGTGCGCGGTGTGAAAGTGGTGGAGTCGCTGGCGCAGATCGCGACGGCGGGCGGCGCGGAGTTCCACGCGCACACGCCCGTCACCGGCTTCGAGCGCCGCAACGGACTCATTAGCGCAGTCGTCACGCCCAACGGCAAGATCGAGGCCGAGCACATCGTCATCGCCGCCGGGCTGTGGGGGCCGCTCATCGGGCAGATGCTGGGCATCAATCTGCCGATGACGCCATGTCAGCACCTGTATATCAAAACCGAGCCGCTGCCCGAACTCAAAGGCGAAACCGAAGAGGTGCGGCATCCCGTCATCCGCGATCAGGACCGCGACATGTACTATCGCCAGCACGGCGAGGGCTACGGCTACGGCTCGTACGCTCATGATCCGCTGATCGTCTTTGCCGACGAACTGCGCAAAGGCGACCAACCCGCCATTTACCAGCCGCACGAAGATCACATCGAGATCGCGCATCAATACGCCAGCGAGCGCATTCCCGCCATCGGCAAAGTCGCCATACGCGAGACCTTCAACGGCTGCTTCTCTTTTTCGACCGACGGCAACACCATCTTTGGCATTCACCCCAGCGCCCGCCACGTGGTCTTCGCGGAGGGCGTGTGGGTGACGCATGCGGGCGGCACCGCGCAGGCGGTGGCCAACCTGCTCGTGCACGGCGAGCCGGGCCTCGATTTACGCGAGCTTGACATCAACCGCTTCCAGCCGCACACCGGCAGCCGCGCCTATCTCAGAGCGCGCGCCGAGCGGCAGTACATCGAGGTCTACGACATCATCCACCCGCTGCAATCCATGGAAGCGCCGCGCCCGCTGCGCGTCGGGCCGTACTATCAACGGCTCAAAGAACTCGGCGCGATGTTTGTGGAGGGCGCGGGTTGGGAGCGGCCGGTGTGGTTTGGCGCGAATGAGAAGCTGCTGTATGCGAGCAAGATTGATTGGCCGGTACGCTCCGGCTGGGCGGCGCGCTATTGGTCGCCCATCATCGGCGCGGAGCATCTGGCGGTGCGCGAGCGGGTGGGCTTGTTTGATCTCAGCAACTTTTACAAGATCGAAGTAAGCGGCCCTGGCTCAGCGGCCTTCCTGCAAAAGATGACGGCCAACAATGTGGATACGCCGGTGGGCC
>JBQTJD010000785.1:0-4181 GCA_052387475.1 Anaerolineales bacterium
GTGCGCTTTGTGGGCAGCGCGCCATAGTTCGCCCGCACCTTGCCAAACGGCTCGTACCACTGCCGCGCCACCAGCGCGCCCGCCGTGCCACACGTTCCACTCCCGCACGTCGTCACGCTCGTGCTGCCCAAATGATCGGAGTGCAAGTAGTACAACGTGCCGGTGTTGTCGCCCGCTAGCATCTCGCGCATGGCGATGGGCCGGCCAGCGGCGTAGTAGTACACCCGATACGTCGTGCCGGTCGGCGGCGCAGTCACCACCGCCATTCGGCGTGCATCCACCATCGCCAGGCCTTTGACTTTGGTGTAATGGCCCTGCTCTGAGCCTGTCGAAGAGCCGCCGCCTAAAACCGTGATGCTGAAGTTATCGAAGCGGTGGCTGCCCGCGCTGCTCGGCTGATACGACCATACCCCCGCGTCACCGCTGGTAAACGCGCTGTTCGTCGCACTAATGCGCGTCACGCCGTTGATCTCGACACTGAGGGCCGTCCCATTCGCGCGCAGCGCCAGCGTGTACCATTATGCGCGAATAACAAAAAGGAGCGGCTTAGCCGCTCCCTTTCGTTTCTTCGTGTCGTGCCTGTTTGAAGTTCCGCGCCCGGCGATGGCTTACTCAGCGCCGACTTTCTTAATCGCTTGCAAAACATTCTCCGGTAAGACGCCGAGGGCCGTAGCCATACCCAGTTCGAAAGCTTCGATTTCCTCGCGACTGTCACTAGCCGCGAGCAACTTGTCACCAGTCCACAGTTGATACTCGTCATTGACCGTGTGTATTGTAAGGTTCCAATGCAAATCATTCAAGAAATCTGTTGCAGTCAACGATTTCCGAGCAGGCACATTTTGATGCCATGAGCTACCTAGTTTGATCATATCAACCTCCTCACCATGTGCTCATGGTGCTGCATTAGTATACGACACTGGGCCAAGTGAAACTATCCGGTTGCCAATGGCAAGTGGAGACGTTGTAGGGTAAAGGTAGATTGAAGCCGGCCCATACGTCTGCGAAAACACGGGAGAAACAGCCATAACAGTTAGTCCACTGACATTGACTGCGGCATAGGACGACACATTGCCATTCTTCCACGGCGTCGTAAATAACGCCCGTGATAGTTGATACGAAGATCCAATTGCTGCTCTTGCAGGCGAAATGTCCGTAAAATAAACTCCCTGGCCAAAATTGGCATTTGGCCCTGTGCCCAAAGATGGCAGTATTGATTGCGACGCCACGATCCCCGTGAGCCCTACATCGGAGGTGTAGTGGTATAGAGTCAATGGCGTCGTCGGTGAAGGGCTTGCCGTCTTAGTTGTTGTGGCAGTTGCTGTTCCTTTGATCACAGCTTGCGTCTGAAGTGTCGCAGGCGCTGGTGGTTGCTGAGTGGAAGGAGCTCCGGTAGGAGTCGCTGTTGCTCCCAACTGTAGCGGCTGCTGCGCTGGCACAGGGGCAACAACTGGTCCACCGCCGACCGTTGGCATCAGCCAATTACTGATTGCATTTTCCGCAGATTGCAGGAGTTGCTGCCACCATTGTTGTCTTCGCTGAATACGGCTCAGCGTATCAAGGTATCTCTTCTCGCACTCCGCAGTCTCGCAGTAGTGTGGATCATGCCCCGATGGATCGGTGTACTTCAGCGGATTGCCATACACGAACATGTATCTATTCAACGCTTGCGGGTTGCCGGGCTCGGGCACGATAGAATCCGCGCTCACGAACCGGCCCAGAGTCGGGCTCATGTAGCGAGCATTGAAGTACATCAACGAGCCGAGCGACGCATCGTGGGTGTATTGGCCTGTAAAGGTGCGCTGCGTTAGTAGTGTGCCCGTGCTCCCCCGCACACTGCCAAAGGGATAATACCACTGCCGCGCCACCACCGCGCCGCTGGCATTCGTCGTCACGCTGGTGCTGCCCAAGTGGTCGGAGTGTAGGTAATACAACGTTCCAGTGCTGTCGTTAGCCGGCATCTCGCGCATGGCAATCGGCTTGCCGCCCGCATAGTAGTACACGCGCCAGGTGGTGTTGACCGGTGGCGTGCTGACCACCGCCAACGATCGGGCGCGGATCATCGCCAGCCCCTTGGTCTTCGTATGGAAACCGCCTCCCAACACCGTGACGCTGAAGTCATCGAAGCGATGGCTGCCCGCGCTGCTGGGGCTGTACGACCACACCCCCGCGTCGCCGCTGGTGAAGGCCGTGTTCGTCACCGGCCCAATCACCGTGCTGCCATTCACTTCGACACTGATGGCTGAACCGTTAGCGCGCAACGCCAGCGTGTACCACGTCCCCAGGCTGAAGCCGGAGATCGTGTACGTGCTGCCCAGTTGCGCCCACGTATCCACGCGCCAGAGTTTTACGGTGCCGTTGCTCAATATCTCCGCCGTGTAGCCCTGCGATGGGATGCCGCCCGAATAGCCGCCCAGCCGTGCACCGACGCTCACCGTGCCACTGCTGCTGGCAATCTGCACTTGCGATGACACCAACACATTGGTGTACGTCCCGCAAATCGTGGCGATGTTGTCGGTGGCGGTGCCGGCATTGCGCAGGGTGTTGGAGACGATAGAGAGATCGCCCGCACGCTCCGTCCAGTTGCTGCCCAGGTTGGTGCTGTCCGAGCGGTTGAAGTCGTCGCTGGTCGGGCAGCCCGACGACGTGTTGGTCGGTGTCGGCGTATTCGTCGGGGTGTTGGTCGGTGTCGGAGTCCGGGTCGGGGTGTTCGTCGGCCCAATGGGAGTGTTGGTGGGAGTCGGAGTCCGAGTGGGCGTGTTCGTCGGCGTGGGGGTTGGCCCGCCGACGTTGCCGCCGCCAAAGTCATCGAGCAGTGTGTCGCTGGCATCGCTGCTCAACCACAACCCAATGTAACCGCCACTGCCCGCGTACGTCCAGCCGGCCACAGACTCGGCCTCCACGTAGACGCCGTTCTTGTACACTTCCACCAGGCCGTTGGCGCGCGCCCGCACCCCGAACCGGTCGCCGTTGGCAAAGGTCGCCCCCACCCAGCCGATGTAGGTCCAGTAGTTCGTGTCGTCGTAGGTGTAGACATAGACGCCATCCCCCGGCGCGTAATAGACTTCGATCAGGCCGGGGCTGCGGTCTGTACTACTCTGGGCCTTGAGGATCAGGCCGATCTCGTCGGCGGTGGTGTCTACGGTGGTGAGGGTGACGCAGGCTTCCTGGTCGGCCCCAAAGGACGTGGGCGACCAGTAGATGTCGGCGCCGCTCCCGGCGTCCAGGCGGTTGCTGGCGATGCTGTAGCCGCCGGTGGCACCGCCCCAATTGGTTCCAATACCGCCGTTGGCGCGGTTGAAGTCATCACTGCTCGGACAACCTGAAGACGTATTGGTCGGTGTCGGGGTCGGGGTCGGCGTGTTGGTCGGGGTGGGAGTCGGAGTCCGAGTCGGGGTATTCGTCGGCCCGGCGGGATGAAGCCGGCCCGATGGCGTGTGACCGCAACCAAGCCATCACAGCGGTGGCAGCGAATTGGCTGCCGTTGTCCAAACGCAAGAACGCGGG
This sequence comes from Anaerolineales bacterium, assembly GCA_052387475.1. Classification (GTDB taxonomy): domain Bacteria; phylum Chloroflexota; class Anaerolineae; order Anaerolineales; family UBA6663; genus JANWXR01. The sequence continues at coordinate 3,505 of JBQTJD010000785.1, forward strand.
CCGCCCCGGCGTTGCCTGGCTTCGCTCAAAGCGGCGATGACCTCGGGCATGCGCACCTAACTCCCGCATAGAGAATTGAGATTGGCGTTTCAACTGCTGAGTGGAAACCAGAGCGTGGAGGCGCTACGCTTGCAGCCATATGACAGAAAAAATGCGGGGTGAAGTTCGGAGTTGGTTAGAGCGTCACATGACCGTGATAGTCTTTCAGACATCAAATCGGTATACCGACCCAAACTGGAAACGAGCCTCAATGAGGGCGGTGATTGCCGTTCCTAGACTTCTACGCTTTAATGCCATTCGAAAGGATCAATAATGCCCAAAACCAAAACCCAATACGTCTGCCAGCAGTGCAACCGCATCACGCCCCGCTACTTCGGCAAATGCCCGCAATGCGGGGCATTCAATTCGATGGTCGAGGAAATCGTCGAGGAGCCGTCGAAGACCGCGGCCCGCGCGCCATCGGCGGGGTGCGGTCATCGCCCAAGACTCTGAAGCAAATCGAGGGCGACAGCGACGAACGCTGGCACTTGCCCATCCACGAGTTTGCGCGCGTGCTCGGCGGCGGCATCGTGCCCGGCTCGCTGGTGCTGATTGGTGGGGAGCCGGGGGTCGGCAAATCAACGTTACTGTCGGCTGTCGCTGACCGCTTATCTTCGATTTACGGCAGCGTTCTATAC
>JBQTJD010000786.1:0-6328 GCA_052387475.1 Anaerolineales bacterium
ACTGGGAGACGTAGGACTCATCAGCTTTGGGCGGTTTGAGTATGCGCGCCAGGTTGAGCAATGGGTTGGAACCGGGCACCATCGGCTCGTAATAGCGCCAGCGATCGCTCTCCGGCAGCGCCCCCTCTTTCAACGCCGGGATCAGCCCGGCGCGCACGAGCGACGACTTGCCACTGCCCGAGGCCCCTAGCACAGCCAGCAAGTTGTCGTGGCGAAGATGTTGGAGCAATTGGTCGCCCAGATGCTTTCGGCCGAAGTAGAAGTGTTGGTTGTCCTCGCGGAAGGAATCCAGCCCGCAATATGGGCACGCGGCATCCGGGAGTTCGGGGGCGAGCGCGGAATCAAAGTCCGCCAGGATGGCATCCGGTGGCTCATGGCCGGCGCGGTACAACCGCGTTGACCAGTAGTTGAGCAAGCTCTGCGCGGCCTGTCGATCACGCTCCGAATCAAGCAACGCCCCGGTTATTTGCGCTCTTTGGACGAAAACTTCAATCGCCGCGATGTCGCTCAGCGCCTCCTCGGCATCACGATTGGCGCCCACCAAATCGCGATGGGCGGTGCGAAGGGCGTCGAGGGAAGGATAAGGGTCAGCCGGTTCGGGGACCGGGGCGACGGCCGGTTCGGAGGCAGTGGTCATACCGACATCCTGAGCACGCCGGCCAGCGGCTCGCCCACGGTGCGCAGCTTGCCGCACAATTGGCGCAGGTCGGTGTCAATCCGGAAAAACAGGTCTCCGGCTCGGGCGCAGTAACTCATGAATGACAGATTGATCCGCCCGACCTGTCCCGTGGCCAGGGCTTCCTCCAGGCGCTGGCCTTCTTTCAGCAGCGCCTGCGCCCCACGGTCGTCACGGTTAACGCACAGCGGCTCGACGTGGACTTTGAGGTAAGGGAAAGCCTCGGCCAGTTCCTGTGAGCCAAGTTCCATGAAGGCTTCAATGCGAATAAGTTCCACCTGCACGAATTGCCAGGCGTCGTGGTCGTCCACCAGTGTAATCAGCGCCATCCCGATTTTCACCAGTTCATCCACGCCCTCCTTGAACTCGCGCACCTTGTCGGGATCGAGATCGGGCTGCCCCAACAGCCGGTCACGGGTGGCGGATAACGCCTGCACCATCGTGTTCAGACGCAGGGCGCGGGCCGTATCGTTCAAGCGCTTATTGATCTGTGAGGGCTGCACCTCCAATACCCGGCGCAGGGCGCGCAGGATCTTATCAAGCTGGTCTTTGCTCTTGACGTTTCCCAGTTCATCCGGCAGCGCAGTAAGCCGGGGAAGCCAAGCGACATCCTGCCGGGCGACTTTTTGCCGGGCGGCGACCGTTTGCATCTGGGCGACGATGCGCTCCAGGTTGATCTGGCACTCGACGAGATCGCTGTTTTCGGCTGCGTCATTGGAGAAGCTTCGCGCGACGACCACGAGCAGCTTGTAGCACCCGAACTCAAGCTGGTGCAACAGATCGTGAAGTTCTTTGTAATCGCCGAGGATATCGATCTGGCGGCTGGCTTCCACGAAGTCGTTGCGGAAGGCGACGATGTCATCGCGCACGCGCTCGGCGCGCATCAACTCCGCCAGCGCCTCCAGGCCGCTACGCGCGATGTTGACGTTGTACGTATTGACGACTTTGTCGCGCAGGACCTGATCGCCGCCGATATTGACATCGCGCTGCGCCTGGACCTGGCTTGCCGCGTCAGTCATAGGGATGCCCGTTTCAGTTAGCCGTTGCCGGCGTGGAACAAACGCATTCTAGCACTGTTCGTCATTCGATTAAACGTAATCGTGCCAGAGGATGTGCCCAAACTTGCCGCCTTACGCCGCGCCGATGGTTGTCATCAGCGCGGCACGGCAGGCGTTTGCGGAGGGATTGAGCGACTTATCCGATTTTGTCCCGCGGATACGCGCCGACCTCTTTTGAGCCGCGGCTCGCGTCGCGCTGGGGCCGTTCTTTTCACTGAGCTGCCGGGCAAGTCTCAAGCCCTAAATACTTTTGACATTCTTCAAGCCGCCAACCTCGCGTGAGGCGTGAACGCGCCAATTGAATCAGGTCGGCGACCGAGGCGAGGTAGAGGCGGGCCGACGAATCAAAGCTGGCGATGGTTAAGAACTTGCCATCCGGGCTGAAGACGGCCTCGTGCGCCTCCACCCCATAACTGGCCAGCGTGATGAGTTCGCGGCCGGTCGTCGTGTCCCAGACTTTCACGAAACCATCCAAACCCGCCGTCACCAGGCGCTGCCCATCGGGGCTGAAGGCCACGCTATACACTTCGGCGATATGGCCGCGCAACGTCAGCAGGTCGCTGCCGGTGGCGGCGTCCCAGATTTTGGCGGTTCCGTCGCCGCTGCCCGTGGCCAGACGGGCGCCATTCGGGCTGAAGGCGATGGCACGCACAAAATCCGTGTGGCCGCGCAAGGTCACCCGCTCGACGTCACTGGCAACATCCCAGACTTTGCCGGTCTTATCAATGCTGCCCGAGGCCAACCGGCTGCCATCGGGGCTGAAGGTGATGTCGAACACAGCGTCCGTGTGGCCGGCCAGCGAGCGGATGGGTTGGCCGGTGGCAGCATCCCAAAGCCTCACGGTTTTATCCCAGCCAGCGGTGGCCAGGATGGCTCCATTCGGTGAATACAAGACACGCAAGACGTTACCGGCATGGCCGGCCAGCGAAAGCAATACGGTTTGATTATCGAGGTTCCACACCTGCACTTGATTGAAGCCGCTGATGGCCGCCGCGTGGTTGGCCGTGGGGCTGAGCACGGCATCGTTGAAGCTGGCGTTGCTGCGCAGCGGTGGCATCAATTCGCGGCCGGTGGCGGTGTCCCAAATACGCGCAGTCTGATCGAAGCTGGTGGTGATGAGGCGTTTGCCATCGGCGCTATAGGCCGCGCTGCGCAGAGGGCTGGTATGGCCCACTAGGTTGAGCGCTTCTTCGCCAAGATCGAGATCCCAAATTTTCACCGTCCCGTCGCGGCTGGCCGTCGCCGCTGTGCGCGTGGCCGGGTTGAAGGCGATGTCGTTGACCCGCGCCGTATGCCCCATCAGCGCCATGAGTTTCCGGCGGGCCGCAAGATCCCACACCTCCGCTGCGCCATCGTGCAGGGCGGTGGCCACCAACTTACCATCGGCGCTGAGGGCGAGGGCTTCCACCCCGCCCGAATACTCGGTGAATTCGGAGAGCTTGCGCCCGGTGGCCGCATCCCACACATGGATAAAAGAATCGTTACTGCCGGTGACGAGGCGCGCGCCGTCAGGGGTAAATTGCAGGCCACTGATCGAACCATAGAAGTCGGTGAGCGTGTATTGCAGCCGTCCGGTCGCCAGTTCCCACACCGCGACGCCACCGACGCCACCACCCACGGCCAGCCGCCCATCGCTGCTGATGGCCAGCGCATTGACACTCGCCCCCAGACTGCCGTTATCGAAATTGCGAATTTCCTGTCCCGAGGCGAGGTCCCAAAGCTTGACGTTTGCGCCGGTCGCGGTCGCCAACTGATTGCCGGCGGGGCTGAAGGCGAGATGGGCCACGCCGGTGGTGTGCAGCAACGTACGCACAGTCTGGCCGGTCGTCACATCCCACACGCGCGCTGAATGGTCATCACTCCCGCTGGCCAACCGCCGCCCATCCGCACTGAAGGCGAGAGCGCGCACACCCGCGACGTGTCCAGTCAGGGTTAAGATTTCGCGGCCGGTGGCGAGGTCCCACAATTTGATGGTGCCATCGAGGCCGGCGGAGGCGAGCCGTTGCCCATCGGGGCTGTAAGCCACCGCTTGCACGGCGTTCGAGTGCCCGGTCAACGTCAGCCGCACGTGCGAGGCCTGAATCGAGCGATGCATGGCGTCTTCGGCCTCTTTGAGGATGAGCGACTGACTGGCCGTGGTCGCTGCTGCCTGCAAGGCGAGCAGGATGCTGCGTTCGGGGTCAATATCCAGGTTTGCCAACGCGGCCGCCGCCAACTCGCGCGCCCGCGCGAGTTGCGCTTGCTGTTCGGCGCGCACTCGCTCGACATCGGCAGCGGCCCGCGCCGCCGGGGCGGCGTCGGCCTGTCGTTGAGCGTCGGCGGCGTTGGCTTGCGCAATCGCTTGTTGAGTACGCGCGTTTGCTTCCGCGGCCCGCGCTTCGGCGGCGCTGGCGACGGCCTGCGTGCTGGCGGCATTGGCCAGATCAGCCTGGCGTTCAGCTTCAGCTTTGCTCAGGCTGGCCTGCGTGCTGGCGGCGTTGGCTAAATCGGCCTGGCGCTGTGACTCAGCCGCGTTCAATTGGGCAATCGCTTGCTGGGTTTGAGCTTCAGCGCCAAAGGCGCTGGCCGTGGCGGCCTGCTGGGCGGCCAGTGTGCCCTGCACCAGCGCGACCTTGGCGTTGTATTCCGCTTCGACGCGTTGCGTTAAGGCGATCTGCTCCTGAGTGAGGGCACGGCCGGCGTTCTGATCGGCCAGCCACCAGAAGTAACCGGCGACCAGCGCAATGACCAGCGCCACAACGCCCACACTTGTGATCAACTGGCTGCGGAGGCGCAACCGGCGGGCGGCTTCGGTCTGCTCGGCGGTGCGGCGGCGTTCACTCTCCACCAGCTTGCGGGCATCGTCGCGTTCTTTTTGGCGGCGCGCGTCTTCTTCGCGCTGTTCGCGCGTGGCGACTTCGCGGCTGCGGGCCACCAGTCGCATCGCTTCGCGGTTGAGGGTCAATTCGTGAAGATATGGTTCGATGACCTTCAGGCGTTCCGGGGCGAGCAGCGTCCGGTAGCGCCGGTATGCCCGCACCTCCTGCTCCACTAATTCCTGCGCCGCCTTGCGCGCCTGCACCTCCGGTTGGAGTTTGATCTTCTCGATCAGGTAATCGTGTACCAATTCGTAAGCCAGCCCGCCGCCCGGTTCCGCACTGGTTCCCACCCGCACCAACCGACTTTCGACCAACTGGCCGAGCACGACCTCCAGCGTCGCCGCCGAGAGTCCCGTTTCGCTGGTGAGTTGGGCAGCAGTGCGTATCAGGCGCTGGGCGTCCGAACTGATCAGCGCTTCCAGCAAGCGGCGGGCGACGGCTTCGTGTTCGCCCAAGTCCTGGGTCAGCACCCGATCCAATTGACTGCCCAGGATGCCCGCCGCGCCTCCGTCCTGAGCATACAACGCGCGAGAAATGGCGACCTGGCCCGGCTGCAATCGCATCACCAGCGCCGAACACACCAGTTGCATGGGCGGCGGCGCGATGTCGGTCCGGCCCAAGTCGTCGAGCAACTGATCCACCAGGCCATCCTCGAACACCAGGCCACGTTTGACCGCCGGCTGGAGGATGACATGGCGGGCCTCATCCCGCGTCAACCGGTTAAGGCGATAATCATTGGCAAATGGATTGCGGATGCGGGGCCGCAGACGCGCCAGGCCGCCGAAGTATTCTGTGCGCAGGGCCAGGACCCAACGCACGTTCAACGTCAAATCCTCCAGACACTCCGCCAGCGCATCCACAAAATCATCTTGGTCGGAGGCCGCCAGGCGTGTAAAGAATTCTTCAAATTGATCGAGCAGGATAAAGAGTGTGGTGGTGGGTGGCAGCACGGCGGTCAGTGTGCGCAGAAAGTTATGCAACGGGCCAACCGCCAGACCGGGGATTTGGGTAAAGTCGGAGACGAAGGCGCGCTTGATGGCCAGGGCCGGCGGCGAGGCGTACGGGCGGATGTACACGGGCAGGTGATTGGAGCCGATGAGACGTGGGCAGATGCCCGCCAGAAGCAGGGAGGTTTTGCCAGCCCCCGACTCGGAGTGCAACACGGTGAGCGGCCCGCGTCTGAGATTTTCGATGACGCCCTGAATGGCTTGATCGCGACCAAAGAACAACTCCGCTTCGTTCAAGCCGTACTCAAGCAAGCCCTTATACGGGTTCTGGCTTTCGGTTTCCCCTGCGGCCCGCAGCCGAAGCTGCCGGGTAAAGGCGGCCACGCCTTCGGTGAGTGTTTGGGTTTCTAGGTCGCTGGCGCGGGCAGCGGCTTCGGCTGCGGTGAGGGCGCGTTCGATGAACGTCCCGATGTGCTGGATATTGGTGACGATTTTGTCGCGGCCGATGGCATCGCCCGAGATAATCAGGTCTCGGTGCGCGTAAAAGCCATCGCCATCCCTCTGAGGTGTGCGTTCTTCCACCATGCCTCCCCTCTATTCGGTTGCATATCGTGATTTGGCGCGATTATTGTAGCACCGCCCTTACTAATTCTTAACGTCGAAATCCTAAAGATTTCCCGAATTGCCGCGCCAGCGCATCCGTTTGTTATAATTCCTATCCGTTCGCCCCGTAGGTCATTCGTTCGAGGTCGTTTTAAATGGCAAGAGACAAAATCGTCGTCGTCGGCG
>JBQTJD010000787.1:0-2478 GCA_052387475.1 Anaerolineales bacterium
CGACGATTTCTGATGGCGTTTGCGATCCTGCTGCCGCGACGTGCGCCAGCGCTGCATCCACCTCGTCGCTAAGTTCAATGGTCCGCTTGGGCGTCATGGCAGGACAATATGACACCGCTCGCACAAAGTCGAGGAGCGGCTGAAACCTTTGCCGTCGGCCGCACTGCTGGCACGATCATCGGCCAGCTCGCTCGCCAACGTTGCCCACGCAGCGCGCCACCCAACTCTGCTCCTTGCCGTAGGCCGGTGGCGACTTCTGAAAATCGGAATACTCAGCGACGGGTTGAAAGCCGCATAAAATACGGATCGCGGTAGGGACGCGTATTGCTACGCGCCCCCCGCACAGAACCGTACGTGCGGCTTTCCCGCATACGGCTCCCACCTTGGATGTTTGACGATGAAGCGCTGGTTAGGCCAGGGGTGAAGGATGTTTGGTTTGGGGAGCCATTCGTTCGCCAGTCGTGTCATCCGTTCCCACGTCGTGCGATCTTTCTGGCTGCGCCGCTTGAGCGTGCGCCGCCAGAGATCGAGGACGTGATGGCGGAACGCCACCAGCGTTCGGCTGTTGGTCGGCACCGCATGATAGTTGAAGAAGCCGGTGACGACCTGCTTGAGCCATTTGCCGTGGTCGGCAACGCTCGCATGCATGCACCTGCGCAGTTCCTCCTTGATCTCCTTCAGCTTAGCCTGCACGCGGTCGCGGCGGCTTTTCCTCCTGATGAGGAACTTGCCGCCGTTTGATCGACTGCAGATGAAGGTGAAGCCGAGGAAGTTGAAGGTCTCCGGTTTTCCGAGCCCGCGCTCCTTGCGCCGGGACGCTGCAAAGCGGCCAAACGCAATGAGGCGGGTCTTCTCCGGATGAAGCGCAAGAGCGAACTCCTCTAACCGTGCTTTTAGCGTGTCCAGGAACCGGCGCGCCGTTCCCTCATACTCGAACCCGGCGATGACGTCGTCCGCATAGCGAACGATGATCATGTCGCCTTTGGCTTCACGCCGTCGAAAGCGCTCTGCCCAGAGATCGATCACGTAGTGCAGGTAGATGTTGGCCAAGAGCGGCGATATCGCCGATCCTTGTCCCGTTCCCCTGTCGTTAACGCTCACAATCCCGTCTTCGAGTACGCCCGCTCTCAACCACTTCTGGATGAGGCGGATGACGCGCTTGTCGCCGACCCGGTGCTCGACGAACCGGATCAACCACTTCTGGTCAACCGAGTCGAAGAACGATCGGATGTCGGCATCCAGTATGAAGTTCACGTTGCGGCTCGCGATCCCCATCACCAGGGCGTCCATAGCATCGTGCGGTCCGCGTCCGGGTCTGAACCCGTAGGAGAACCCGAGGAAGTCTTCCTCGTAGATGCTATTGAGCACCATGACGGTGGCGCCTTGGACGATCTTGTCTTCCAGAGCGGCGATCGCCAGCGGCCTTTGGCTTCCATCCGCCTTCGGGATGTACACCCGTCGCGACGGTTGGGGCCGGTACGCACCGCGATGGACGCGGCCGTGCAGTTCCTCAAGTCTCGCCTCGAGGTTCTGTTCGTACTCCATCCACGTCATACCATCCGCGCCGGGCGCGGCATCACGCTTCAGTGCGTAGAACGCCAGCTTCAGCGAGTCCGGATTGATGTGGTGGAGTAGCGCGGTGAACTTCTCCTTCTTCTTCAGCCTTGCTCTTTCTCGCACGCGCTCCAGCGCCTGGGTCACGCGTTCCCGGCTCAAGGTCCGGCGCGTGTTATGCTGGTTCGCGTTCTCCTTGGCCCCGGCCCTTGGCTCCATCGCCTCCTTAACCGGCTGACCGGCTTCGTTCAGCGACTTCGCGGCTACTATGGCCGGGTCTGACTGCTTGCGTCCGTTCATCGCCGGCTACAGCTCCTCGCCTTCCCGGCGCGGACCGGCAGTAGTGACCGGCCACACGCAAGCTCTCCCACGTTCCGATGCGATCCTTTCGTGCGTGATGGGGTCTTCCGACCACGGCAGAGCGGCAGCGCCTCGCATAACGGCGTTGCTCATATTGCCTTCGGCGATGTCCACGGCCTCGGCCTCTGCGAAGGGTAACTTTCGCGGCTCATTAGCCCACCCCACACGATTGCTGTGTACGCTTCACCGTGGTCGTCACCTTCCACGTTGCAACACTCGCTACCAAGTGAACGCTACTTCTTACTTGAGCCGGTCTTTCACCGGCTGGATCGCGCCAGCTTTCGTGGCGCACTGACATGATAGGTATTCATCTCAAGTTGGTGCGCACTGGCTTCTTCGCATCCGCAGCAACGGGCGCAAACGCCTTCTTGACATTGTTCGCATTTTGTTCTATATAACTTGGCGTCATAGAAGGCGTTTCCATGGCCGCCGCTCCCTTCACTCTCTCCGACGAACGCACCCGTGAGCACGCCGCCGCCGTGTGTACACGTGTGACGCATCCCGTTACGCATAAAACGGCTCACTTCCGCGGATGTTACGCTGTTACGGTCACGCTTGCAGGTC
>JBQTJD010000788.1:0-6358 GCA_052387475.1 Anaerolineales bacterium
GTCATCAACTCCTCGTTGATTTCTGCCGTCCAAGGTCACTATGGGGATTACCACTTGTCGGAGAAATCAAAAGGGAGTCGTATGTGGATATCACCTTTGATGACTCTCTACTGGTTCTTTGTTCTTGCTGCAGTCGCCCGTCAAAATTATTTCCTGCCGCAGCTCCGTGGCACTTACACTTTTCGTGACACTCTGCAACGTGTCATGGAGCATACCCGTAACCTGCCCCGTCGTGCTCCGGCAAGAATTCCTTTGTAGATGTTGCGGGCTAAGGGAACGTCGTCTCCGTCCACTCCAGCGGGTCCACCTGAAAACCCCCCACCCACACTTCCCAATGCAAATGTGGGCCGGTCACGCGCCCGGTCGCGCCGTTGTAACCGATGATCTGCCCCGGCGTGACGCGCTCGCCGACGGTCACCAAAATCTGCGATTGATGCCAGAAGCCGCTGAACACCCCCCAGCCGTGATCGATGATCGTGGCTCCGCCGCGCACCGCGAGCGGCTCGGCCAGCACGACGATACCGGCGGCTGGCGCCGTAATGGGCCGATCTTCGCCCCCGGAAAAGTCGGTGCCGCAATGAAACGAGTCGTACGGGCCGCCGTTGTACGCGCGCAGTGAACCAAAGCGTGAACGGATGGCGCCGACGGAGGGTAGTGCGAAAAGCCCCTCCCACAACTTGGCCGCACTCACTTGCGTGATGAGGGCCTGGACTTTCTCAAACTCCGGCTGCACCACTGCCGGGTCAAGCGTGGCCGGATTGACGGTCAGCGGCGGATCGGTGACGTACACGCCCGCGCGTACGGGCACCGGCTGCGCGAATTGGCCGGTCGTGCCGTCGGCGTTCATAGTAGTGATGGTCAGCGGATAAAGATTCGGATCGGCCAGGCGATACAGACCGAGCAACGCATACTGCACATTGGCATTGCTTGGATCGGTGACGAAGGTCAGCGGCCACTCGCCCAGCGAGCCGGTGAGTGGCACCGGTTGCAACGTGCCGACCCGCACCACCAACGTGCGGCCCTGTATGCTGGGCTGAGGGTTCAAGTGCAGTTCATTGAGCGGCGCGGGCAACGCTTTGATGGGGGCTTCTCCACCGGAAAAAGCTAAAAGCGTTCCCGGTGGCAACAGGCCGGGCTGCGCCAGCCCATTGGCCGCGGCGACGGCCCAGGGATTCTGATTACGCGCGGTGGCTAGAGCCAGCAATCCATCGCCGCGTCCGGCGATGTGGCTGGTTCCGGTCGCCAGCGCCGCGCCACCGTCGCCCTGCTCCGGCAACACGATGGGCTGATTGATGTAAAGCTGATCAGGGTTGATCAGCCGATTGAGCCGGATGATGGTCTCATCCTTCATCCCAAAGCGCAGCCGCAAACTCGCCAGCGACTCCCCCGGCTCGAGTGAGTGCGTGAATAGTGCGCCCGTCAAATCGCCGAAGCCAGGGATGAGGAGCACCGCGCCCACTGGCAACGCCTCGGCGCTGACGCTGGGGTTGGCGGCCTGCAAGGCCTCTAGCGTGACGCCGAACTGCCGTGCGATGCCGAAAAGCGTGTCGCCCGCCTGCACCGTGTAGGTCGGCGTTGAGGGAGTGGGTGTGGCGTCCTGCGCGCTGGCAACTGGCGTGGCAGAGTACAGCCCGTACACCATCATTGCGGCGACGACGAGACGTCCCACCCTAAGCGCAGCGGCGTCTCTACGCCGGTTCAAATACCACTTCATCGCCGATCTCAACTCGTTTCAAAAACTCCGGCTCCGCTTCGAGCGTGTAGCGCGCGGCTGAGCGCGGCGCATAATACGGTCGCCACGGCAGAGCCTCAACTTTATCAACTACACGCCCAGCGGTGTTGATCCACACCACCCCAATCGGGAAGAATACAAAGAACATGTGAATGGAGGTGGCGGCCCGGCTCTCGCGCGGCTCCGCGAGGATGAGGGCTTCGCCCGCCTTCAATGCCGAACGGAATTGAAGGCCGCGCAACCGGCACCAAAACGACTCGCACCAGCGTGCCTCGGCCAGCAACAGCTTTCCGGTTGACCGTTGGCGCACGTTCACCCGGCGCGGCGGGCGGCTCGGCCGCCCGGTGGGAGAAGCGCGAAGGCGCTTCTCTCTCGCCGCTACGCGGCGCGGCATGTCACCCTCAATACGCGAAACGAGGGCAGCCAAAGCCGCCCTCGATCAGGCCAGCCAACGGTGAGCACTGTAAACTTACGCCTGCGGCTCAGCATCCGGGTTGGTGCGGCGCGCCAGCACTTTTTCCACACTCTCAATCAAATCCTGTGGGCCAAACGGCTTGGTGATGTAATCATCTACTTTGGCGATGTGCAGGCCCAGAACTTTATCAATGCTCTGCGCCTTGGCCGTGACCACGATGACGGGGATGTTCTTGGTCGTGTCGTTGGCCTTCATCTTTTGATAGACTTCCCAGCCATCCATATCCGGCATCATCAAATCCAACAGCACTACATCCGGCTTCTCACGCTGAATGGCCTCCAGCCCCTCGCGACCGCCCATCGCGCCGACCACGTGATAGCCTTTGCGGCTCAAGATCAGCCGGATGAGGTCGATCATCGCCGGCTCATCTTCCACACACACCACCCGTTTTTGATTCTCCATTCCATTTCCTCCACAACCTGGCGCGAAGTTTACCACATTGGACTTTCTTCGAAATGAGTCGCCGGGCCGACGCGGTCTTAGGCAAAGGGCGAACTCGTTCGCACGCTTTGCACGACCGCGTCGGTCTATTCACACGAGTATAATGCCCGCATCTTGAAGCACGAGGCAACTGGCGCATGGCCGTGACCCAACCGGGCGACATCGTTCAACTGATCGGGCAGGATCGCAAAAAGCAGACCTTCATTTTCAAGCTCGCGCCGGGCGAGAAACTCCACACCCATTACGGCATGATCGAGCATGCCGCCATGCTGGGCGTGGAACTCGGCTCGGAGATCACCAGCCACAAAGGCCATCGTTTCTATCTGCTCGCGCCCAACACCGATGACCTCATCCGCGACATCAAGCGCCAATCGCAGATCATCTATCCCAAAGACATCGGCTTCATTTTGATGAAACTCGCCATCCACCCCGGCGTGACAGTGGTGGAGTGTGGCACGGGCAGCGGCGGGCTGACGACGGTGCTGGCGCAGATGGTCGGGCCACAGGGCCGCGTGGTCAGCTACGACGTGCGCGACGACCACCAATCGCTGGCCCGCAAGAATCTCGAGCGCGTGGGGTTGGCCGAGCATGTGACCTTCAAGCTGCGAGACATCGCCGCCGGCTTCGACGAGACCGATGTGGACGCGCTCTTCCTCGACGTGGCCAACCCGTGGGATTTCACCACGCAGGCGCGGGACGCGCTCAAGGGCGGCGGCTTCTTTGGCTCCATTGTGCCCACCGCCAACCAGGTCTCGCGCTTGCTCGAAGCGCTGCAACGCACCCGGTTCGACTTCCTCGAAGTGTGCGAGGTGCTGATCCGTTATTACAAGACCGTGCCGGAGCGCCTGCGCCCCACCGACCGCATGGTCGCGCACACGGGCTACTTGATCTTTGGCCGCGCGGTGACTTGGGCGCCGGCCCCTCCCCCGGCCACTGAGGCGGTGGAGGAATCAAGTTTGGAGATTGAGCCGGAGAGTGATGATTTCATTTAGGATAGGAAATACGCACTTGAAATTGTCATTCCGAGCGAAGCGTCGTTCGAAGAACGCGGAATCTCTACTTTGGAACCAGAGACTCCTCGCTCCGCTCGGAGTGACATTCCAAGTTGCGTAAAGTGAATTCTAAGATCAACTCGCTTGTGGTCTCAAAAGTATTGCATTTGGGACAAGGTTGAAACTGATGATGAAACAATTACTGTTCGTGGGGCTGGTGGCGGCTCTCACGGCATGCAGCGTCCCCGCCCCGACCGAAACATTGCCGACGCTGGTGCCCACCAATGCGGCAATAGTTGATAGCGTAACGCCCACGCCCTTCGTGCCGCCCGCGCCCACTACAACACTCACACCTGTGCCCACTGCCACTCCCTCCGCTGGCGATGTCCCTTGCCCACTCACCGGCGGGTTCATCGCGCCGGAGGCTTTGAGCAATCGCCGCCCGCTTCTCATCCACATCGGCAACACCGCCGGCGAACGCCCGCAATATGGGCTGACCCAGGCTGATCTCGTTTTTGAAGCGAGTATCGGCGATGGCGCGACGACGTTCATCGCCGCCTATTTCTGCACGGACGCCGAAACGATCGGCGGCATTCGGGGGGCGCGCCTCATCACGCAGCAACTCGCGCCGATGCTTGACGCCGTGGCCGTGTATGCCGGCGGCAGTTCGGCTTTGCTCAGTCGCCTCGGTGAGGATGTCTATCTCAACGCGAACCAGCTTGATCAGGCGCGCGGTGATGTTGGGTTCACGGTGCGGGCGGATTTGCGCCAGACGCCTTTCAATATCTTCGGCGCGACAGGCTCCCTACGGCAAGCCGCCCGCCAGCGCGGCATCCGTTTTCCGGGCAGCCCGGCCCCGCTCACATTCTCCGAAGAAATTCCTCCGAGTGGCAGCGCCGCACCCGTGGTGAAGCTGGCCTATTCGCCCAACTATTGGGTGCGCTGGCGCTGGAAGCCGGAAAAGCAAGTGTGGGAGCGGACGCTGACAGAAGCGCGCAGCCCAAACGCCGGCGGCGTGCATTTGGATGCCGTCACCGGCCAGCCGCTCACGGCGCGCAACGTGCTGGTGATCTGGGCAGCGCATACGCCGGCCGGGTTTGTGGAGGAAGAGGAGCGCAGCGCCGAAGCACTGGCCGTGGAACTGATCGGTTCCGGCGCTGCGACGCTGTTCCGCGATGGGCAACGGTTCGAGGCGCAATGGTCGCGTTCGGAAGTGACGCAGTGGTTTACTTTAACGCTGGCCGATGGCACGCCGCTGGGCCTGTCAGCCGGACAAACCTACGTGCAAATCTTCCCGCTGGATGCGACGCTCGAAGTCAGCGAACGCTAATCTCATGGACACAAGGAGACCCAGGTGAACAACTTGACCCGTAACCAGAAAATCATCATCGGAGTCGTGGGCGGCATTTTGCTGCTGTGCTGCATCGGCGGGGGCGTGCTGTGGTGGGCGGGCAGCAGCCTGTTCAATCAAGTGGCGCAAGGGTTCAACAGCGACCCGGCCAAGGCGCAGGAAGTCGGCCAATCCATCGCGGCGTACACCACGCCGGATGGCTACACCGAGCAGTTCAGCATGGAGTTGTTGGGGGTGAAGATGGTGGCGCTGGCGCCGGACGGGTCAGGCCCAATCCTGATGCTGATGCAGTTCCCCGAAGCCATGGCCGGCAACACCGAGCAAATGCAGGAGCAGATGTCGCAGGCGTTCTCACAGCAGACCGGCCAAAGTGGGTTTGAATTCACCACCGTGGAAGAGCGTGATGTTGTGGTTGGCGGTCAGGCAGTGAAACTTGTCGTGCGTGAAGGCTCAAACAACGACGGCGAAACGATGCGCCAGGCCTTCGCCACTTTCGAAAGCGCCGACGGCAATGTGGTCATGTTCATGGCCATGGGCGAGCCGGGCTCGTGGGATGACAAAGTGGTTGATGATTTTCTGAACTCAATCAAGTAAATGGGAAAAGAGGGCAAGGAAGGAAACACAGGAAAGCCCCTACTGTCCTTGTTTGCATTCCTTTCCCGTAGTTGTCTTCAGAGCACCGGGGCATGGGTGGCGCGCGGCGTCCACTGGCCGGTGCCTCGCTGGCCGTACCAATTCTCGCCGTCCACAACCAACTCGCCCCGGCGGAATACCTTCTCCGGCAGGCCGGTCACCTCCCACCCCTCGTAGATGTTGTAATCGGTGCGCTGATGCGAGGCCGCAACGCCCCACGTCTTTTTCTGAGTCGGATCCCAGATCACCACATCCGCATCCGAGCCGACGGCCAATGTGCCCTTCTTCGGGTACAGCCCGAAAATCTTCGCCGGGTTGGTGCAACACAACTCGACAAGTTTGTTCATCGAGATACGCCCCGGCCCGACGCCGTACGTCCACAAAATCGGCATGCGGTCACCGAGCACCGGCAGGCCGTTGGGGATTTTCGAGAAGTTGCCCGCGCCCAACTCTTTGCCCGGAATTTGAAATGGCTTGCCTTCGTACGTAATCGCCTTCGTGCCGTCGAAAAGGAACGGGCAATGATCGGTGGAGATGTGTTGGAGCGTGCCGTTGCGGATCGCCTCCCACAACGCCGCGCCATCGGCCTTGGTGCGCACCGGTGGCGAGCACACCCACTTCGCGCCATCGGGCCGGCGCAGGTCGTCAATGGTGAAGTGGAAATACTGCACGCACGTTTCGCCCATCACCTTTACGCCATTCGCCCGCCCGCGTGCGATGGCGTCGGCGGCTTT
>JBQTJD010000789.1:0-6366 GCA_052387475.1 Anaerolineales bacterium
GAATAAAACACCCATCCGGAAGCCTGAACCTACGCGCGATGGAGGTATTGCAATGGCAAAGATCGAAAAATCCATTGATGTGAATGTGCCGGTACGCACTGCTTATAATCAATGGACCCAATTTGAAGAGTTCCCGCGTTTTATGGAAGGGGTGAAGGCCGTGCAGCAAGTGGATGATCGCCGCTTGCGTTGGCAAGCCGAGATTGGCGGCAAAGACGAAACCTGGAACGCCGTCATCACAGAGCAGACGTCCGATCAGCGGGTGGCCTGGACCAGCACCACCGGCGCGAAAAATGCAGGCGTGGTCACCTTTCATCGCTTAGCCAATGACAAGACCCGGGTAATGTTGCAATTGGACTACGAACCGGAAGGCGTGGTCGAAAATGTCGGCAGCATGCTTGGCATCGTGAAGGGCCGGGTGGAAGGGGACTTGAAACGCTTCAAGGAGTTTATCGAGCAGCGCGGTCGGGAAACCGGCGCGTGGCGCGGAGAGATTGAACAGAAGGACGTGCGCTAACGCGCCGCTTTCGTGAAACCGGAACAAAGACGCGCCATGTTCAGCCCGAACATGGCGCGTCGTTTAATACAACGCCATTTGTGTCTGACACACTGTCGGAAGAAGATGACACACGACTGCGGCTCAGACCGATAGCGATGCTGTGAAAGTCCAAGTATATTTAACACAGATCTTCGGACTATATCCAACACTTTTTGATCTGCGCAAGCGGCGAAAAAAAGTTTTGAATGTGCCGGAGATCTATTTTATTCCCTTCCGACCCCCATCCTCCGCAATTCGTAACCTCGCTTGATCGTTAATGAGTTGAGCCGGGCGCGTCCCAAGACGGCCGGCACTCGAATGTACAAATGGCCTTTTTAAGGCAGCTTACCTAACGTAGTCACCCGAGCCTGTCATTCCGAGCCGCGTTTCTTGCGGCAAGGAATCTCGACTTTGGAGCCAGAGGCTGTGCGTTCTGTGAACGCCCGCTTCGCTCGGAGTGACACTCAACAGTGCGTAAGGTGATTGATTCAGACCGACGCGGTCTGTATGAAGTGCCTGAAATTTTAGATGCCTTGGGAGACCGCGTCGGTCTAAGTCTTATTTCCGATTGAGTCTAATACATACATGGCCGCTTCAATTTAGCAGCGCTCCAATAAGGCCGTGCTAAACTTGAACGCGGGCCATGAGCAATCAACCTTACACTACTCACTATCCGCCCAGCACTTGGCGTATTCTGCACACCTCGCCCTTCGACGGCGCGCTGAACATGGCCGTGGACGAAGCCATCCTCAACGCTGTGGCCGATGGCCGGTCGCCGCCGACGTTGCGGTTCTTTGCTTGGACGCCGCCCTGTCTCTCGTTGGGATACGCGCAGCCGATGAGCGATGTGGATGTGGAACGCCTGGCCGCGCGCGGTTGGGGCCTTGTGCGGCGGCCCACGGGTGGCCGCGCCATCCTGCACACCGATGAACTCACGTACAGCGTCATCGCGCCGATGGATGAGCCGCGTGTGCTCGGCGGCGTCACCGAGAGCTACCGGCAATTGAGTACCGGCTTGTTACGCGGGCTTGAATGCATCGGCTTGAATGCCAACGCTGATAAAAAGGAAAAGCCCCAATCACGCGATCACTTAACCCCTCACTCACAAAACCCCGTGTGTTTTGAAGTCCCTTCCGACTAC
The DNA here is from genome assembly GCA_052387475.1 of Anaerolineales bacterium. Taxonomy (GTDB): domain Bacteria; phylum Chloroflexota; class Anaerolineae; order Anaerolineales; family UBA6663; genus JANWXR01. The sequence goes on from JBQTJD010000789.1 coordinate 1,680, forward strand.
GAAATTACTGCCGGCGGCAAAAAGTTGCTGGGCAGCGCGCAGGTGCGCAAGCGCGGCGTGGTATTACAGCACGGCACGTTGCCACTCACTGGAGAGATCAGCCGCATCTGCGACGCTTTGCGCTTTAACTCCGATGACGAACGCGAACAGGTGCGACAGCGCGTACGGAGTCGCGCGACGACGATGGGGGTAGTGCTGGGCCGTGAGGTGAGTTGGGAGACGGCCGCCGCCGCGATGCAACACGGCTTTGCAGAGGCGCTTGAGTTGAAGTTGGAGAAAGGAAAATTGACGACGGGTGAATGGGCAGATGCGCAGCGGCTAGGGATGGAGAAGTACGCGACCGAGGGGTGGAACGCGCGACTCTGAAAATTTTTGCACCGAATTACGCGAATTGGCGCGAAAGCATTTCTCCGCGCTCTCGGCGTGCTCAGCGGTAAATCAAATCACTTCGGCGTGGGCGTGGCGACGACGATGGTGACGTTGCTGAACTTGAGCGAGCGCAGCAGCCGGTCAATGACGTTGCCGGCGTTGGACTGCGCCAGATTCAGGATACCGTCCTCCAGCGCGCCCTTCTCTAATTCAGTCTCCGCCGATTGCCGCACCAATGTTTCCAGATTCGGGTCGCCCTTCGTGAACAGACCGGTCTGCCGGTCGTAGACGTATGACTTCCCGTTATCGAGCCGGACGACGAAAATCTCCGCCGCCGGCATGATAACTGTCACCTGCCCCTCCGGCCCCACCAGCACATCGCTCGGCTGCATCTTGCTCAAGTCCACGCCTGCAATCACATCGCCGTGCGCGACGAACAACAGGCGGTCACCGAACAGCGCCGCGAATTCCTGAGCCGTCTCCGCACGGATGACTTTTTCCAGCGTGTACTGCGCCGTCTCCAGCCGGGCCAGCGTCTGCACCTGTTTCACCACCGTCGCCGAGTCGGGGTAGATGGTGGGGGTGGGATTAAAGAACTGCTGTACCTGCGTGGCAATTCCCGCCGAGGGGGCCACGGCTTGCTGGCTGGCCTCGCGGATGGCGTTGACCAGCCCCCAACCGGTGAAGGCGGCGATAATGAGCAGACCGAGGACGAGTATATTGCTCCACGATTTTGACATAGCCGCATTATAAACCCTCACCGCAAAGTCATCTTGCGCGCCGCTGGCGCTCAGACTACCATGCACCTACGATCTGTTTAACGCAAAGGGCAAAGTCACAACGAAAATCTTGCGTCATTGTCCCTTTGCGTTATAGTCTTTTCCGTCATGCTGATTGGAACCTGTCGCATCAAACTCCATCTGCCGGGCTGTGCATCGTTGAAAGAAAAGCGCGGACGGCTCAAGCCGCTGTTGGCTCGCTTGCCCAAAGTATTCAACGTGGCCGTGGCGGAAGTGGGGCTGAACGATGTCTGGCAATCGGCTGAGATTGCGTTGGTGACGGTCGCCAACGGCAACCCAGGCTTCGTGCATACCGAGTTGCAGACAATGGTGCGCTGGATTGAAAGCCACTACGGCGGCGACGGGGCAGTGGAAGACGCTGCCATTGAGATGCGGTAAAAGTTTGAACAAGGGGCGTTTATGCTGTGGGGATTGAGCTACAAAAGGAGAAGGAGCAATACAGATGTTGAGGATGCGACACGCGGCGCGAAAACTTCGATTGGGTGTTCTATGTTTGGCAGTCACTTCACTCATCGTCAGCGGCTGCGGCAGTGAGGCCACTCTTTCCCCCACGCCGGAGGCAAACAATCCGCGCGCGGCCACCCTGAGCGATTTAGCCGGCAACGTCTCGGGGCGCGCCACCCGCGCCGACCCGTTGGCCCCCATCAACCTCGGCTTCCAATTGAACACTGGCGGGCAGGTGCAGACCGGCGACGAATCGCGCGCGCGCCTCGACTTCACCGATCAATCCATCCTGCGGCTGGCCTCCAATTCCGCGTACACGCTGGATGAGGTGGACACGCAGGCCGACGGCAGCGTGGTGGCGCGGTTGCAACTCACGTTTGGCAAACTGTGGGTGAGTGTGACGGGCGGCGCGGTCGAGGTGGAAACCCCGGTGGGCGTGGCCTCGGTGCGTGGCTCGTTTGCCGTCTTTCAATATGCGCCCGGCGATCCGGATGACCCGACCGATGACCTGCTGTTGATCGATTGTCTGGAGGGCAGTTGCACCGCGCAGAACAGCAATGTGAATGAGCAACTCGGCAACCTCGAACGGCTGGTGCTCAATTCGCAATCCAGTTTGCGCCAGACGCTGACTCGGGATGATGTGCTGCTCTTTCTGCTCGATAACCCCGAAGGCAACCGGCTGGTGGCGACGTTGACCGCTGCGCCGCCTGCCACTGCGACGAGTACGTCGGCAACAAAAACGTTGGTGTCGCCGACGGCGACTCACACAGCGACCTCATCGCCCGCGCCAACGGCCACTGGTACATCCACGCCCACAGTTTTCATTCCAGTAAGCGGGGCGACTTCGACCGTTGTACCGGTTCCACTGACGCCAGCGTTTCGCATCCTCGGCACACACCGCGTGCAGGCGCGCGAGACGTTGTTCTGTATTGGGCGCGGCTATGGCGTGTTGCCCGCCGCCATCGCGTTGGCGAACAACCGCTCGCTCAACGCCCCGCTCACCCTGGGTGAACGCTTGAGCATCCCGGCCATTCAGTGGGATGGGATTCCAAACGGCCCGGTGTGCCCGCCGCAGTTCAACTCGCCGTTCCCCGGCTTGCCGATAAGCGCAGCGACAAGAACATCAACCAGCACCGCAACGCTCACGCCCAGTGCCACTCTCACGTTTCAGCCCGGTGCATCGACGAACACGCCTGTGCCGCTGACGAGTACGCCGTTACCGGCAACGCCGACCTTCACGCTTGTGCCGCCAACTGTCACGTTCACCCCGTCACCCACCTCCACCGCCACACCATCGCCGACCCCTCGCGGACCGAGCCTGTCCAACTTCAATGGCATTTTCGAGGCTTATCAGACTTGTCTCGCCTTGTTCGCGGTGGATGTTGTTGATGCTGCCGGCGTCTCTGGCGCGCGCGTTGATTGGGTCACATTTGACGCACAAGGTCTGGCAACCGGCAATAGTGGTGCGACATCACTCATCCCACCGCGCGCGGGTGATACCTGGACTGGCGGTACGACCTATCTCGACACTCCATTCGTACCGCCCTATGGGTATATGCAATGGTCGGTTGTTGCCACCAATACGCTCAACTCAGTCACGCAGATGTCTGCACCTTCACCGATCAGTGAAACTTTCGGCATACCCTTCTGCTAAAACCGGCCACACACTTGGTATGAACGCCAATGTTGTTGCCGGTAAAATTGGAGTCTCCCATCGTCCCGCGCGGAGATTCCAAAATGAAAGCTGCCCGACTATTACCAATTGTTCTAACCATCGTGATGCTGACCGCGTGCACCGCCACGCCCACGCCCGCTATCCCCATCACCGGTGGTGACCCGCAGTCAGCCGTCGTAGGGGAGATGACGGGCGCGGTCAGCGGCAAATCGGCCCCGCAGGAGCCGATTGTGCCGGTGCAACTCGGCTTTCGCTTCGGCGTGGGCGGGCAGGTGCAGACCGGGGCCGACTCCAAAGCCCGGCTGGATTTCAGCGACCTCTCCATCCTGCGCTTGGCGGCGAACTCTGCGTACACGCTCGACGGTGTTGAAACACAATCCGACGGCACACTGCTGACGCGCATCACCTTTAGCGTCGGCACGTTGTGGGCGTCGCTCACCGGCGGTGAGTTGCAAATGAACACGCCGGTGGGCGTGGCCTCGGTGCGCGGCTCGTTCGCGCTCTTTCAATTTGATCCGGCCAATCAATTGTTGCGGCTCGATTGCATCGAGGGCAGTTGCAGCGCGGGCGGCGCGCAGGCGGGCAACCTCGAGCGTTTGGTGCTGAGCCAGACGGGCAGCTTGCGGCAGACGCTTACCGCGCAGGATGTGCAGAACTTTGTGCAGGAAAATCCGGAGAGCGCGCGTGTGGTCGCGACGTTAACTGCCGCTCCGCCAGCCACGGCAACGAGCAGCGGCACGCCGACCCGCGCGCCCTCCGCGACCGTCGCCGCCTCTACGACCCACACGGCAACGCCAACACCGACGGAAACCCTCATCCCACTCACGCTGACGCCGGGCTTCACGATATTGGGCGTGCATCGCGTGCAACCGGGCGACACGCTGACGTGCATCGGGCGCGGCTACGGCGTCGTGCCGGAAGCCATTATCCTCGCGAATGCGTTGCAACCGCCGTTTTCATTGGCGGTCAATCAACCCTTGCAGATCCCGGCAGTGCGCTGGAACGCCATCACACCCGGCCCAGTGTGCCGCACACAGTTCCGCTCGCCGTATCCCGGTCTACCGACGAGCACGGTGACGCCGACCGCAACACTCACGCCCACGAGCACGACCACTCCGACACCGAGCATCACGCCAACACGCAACGGCACGGCCACATTCGGCCCGACGCCGACAGCATCATCCACACCTACGCTAACAAGCACGCCGACAAATACATCCACGCCCTCAGCCACCGTCAGCGCAACGCGCGATCCGAATCTCGACTTTGGCTGGACGGTGCAGAACGTCACGCTCAACGGAACTAATCCAGTAACGGTGACCCCCGGCGCGGTGGTGACGGTGAAGCTTGATTATCAAGTGTGGAACGCGCAGGGCTGCCCGGCGTGCATTGATCAATT
>JBQTJD010000790.1:0-4428 GCA_052387475.1 Anaerolineales bacterium
GGCAACGCCGGAGCCGACGGCTATGCCGGCGACGGCGATGCCCAAGCCGACCAACACGGCTGTCCCCCCGACGCAGGCGCCAGAGCCGACGGCCATGCCCAAGCCGACCGAGGCCCCGACTGCGGACCCGGCGACTTCTGATTCACCCGCCGTTGACCTGCGCATTGCCCTCGACAAATTGTTGGCTGAGCATGTGTACCTCGCTGCCAGCGCGACCAGCGCCGCATTAGGCGGCCGCACCGCGCAGTTCGAAGCCGCGGCAGGGGCATTGGATGCCAACTCGGTTGATCTTTCCAAGGCCATCGGGTCAGTGTATGGCCAAGAAGCGGAAGATGCCTTTTTGCCATTGTGGCGCTCACATATTGGCATGGTAGTGGATTACACCACGGGTCTGGCGACTCAAGATCAGGCCATGCAGGATAAGGCCGTGCAAGACCTGCTCGGCTATACCGAGGACTTCGGCGCCTTCCTCAACTCGGCGAATCCGAATCTGCCCAAGGAGGCGGTGGCTGAATTGGTGAAGATGCACGTCCTGACGTTGAAGGATGTCATTGATGCGCAAGCCGCCAAGGATGCGCCCAAGTCCTTCACGGCGCGACGCGAAGCGTTCATGCACATGGGCATGATCGGCAAAGCCCTGGCGGGCGGCATCGCCCAGCAGTTCCCGGATAAGTTCACCGGCGATGTGGACTCACCGGCTGCCGATCTGCGCTCGGGCCTAAACCTGTTGCTATCCGAGCACACCTATCTGGCGGCATATGCCACCGGTGCGGCGCTCGGTGGGCGGGAAGCGGAGTTCAATGCCGCAGCCGCTTCACTGGATGAGAACTCGGTTGATCTCTCGGCTGCCATCGGCTCGGTGTACGGCCAAGAAGCCGGCGACGCTTTCCTGCCGCTGTGGCGCTCGCACATCGGCTTCGTAGTGGACTACACCACCGGGCTGGCGGGGAAAGATCAGGCCAAGCAGGATAAGGCCGTGCAGGACCTGCTCGGCTACACCGATGACTTTGGCGCCTTCCTCAACTCCGCCACACCCGGCCTGCCGAAAGACGTGGTCGCGGAGCTGGTGAAGATGCACATCCTGACCCTGAAGACCGTGATTGATGCTCAGGCAGCGGGCGACCAGCCCGCGGTGTACTCCAGCCTGCGCGAGGCTTTCGGTCACATGGGCATGATCGCTGACCCACTGGCGGAAGCGATTGTGCAGCAGTTCCCGCAAGCCTTCGCGCAGTAAGCGTCGGTCGTGGTGAACGAAACGTATAGTTCCGCAGGCCCGGGAAATCACATTCCCGGGCCTGTGTGCTGAGTGGCCGCGGATTCCGGCGAAGGGCGAACAAGTTCGCTGCTTCGCGGGCGAAGCTTGACTTCGCACCCGCTCCTACCGGAGATGAAATGACTCTTCAAAAATTGATGCGTTCACCGTGGCTGTGGTTTTTAGCCGGTCTGCTGTTGAGCGCCTGCACGAGCGCCGCAGTGGTCGCAACCGGCACCCCCTCGTCGGTTGCGAGTGAAGTCCCGTCAACAAGTTTGCCGGCGACCGAACAACCCGCTGCTCCACCGTCAACGGCTGAAGCGAAGATTCAGTTATTCGCCTTCAAACCGGGCAGCCTTGAAGTGCCTGCTGGGACGACGGTGACCTGGACAAATATGGACGCCATCGAACACAGCGTGACGCATGGCGCGCCGCCAGAGGCGGGCGGAAAATTCGACTCGGATTTTTTCACTCAGGGCCAAACCTTCAACTTCACTTTCACCGAGCCGGGCAAGTACACTTACTTTTGCAAGCGACACAACTCGATGACTGGCACGGTCACCGTTGTGCCCGCTCCTTGATGTTGCCACAAGACCCTAAAGGTCGTGCAAAACGTCGGTTTGCCTGAGACCTTTAGGGTCTGACATTAGGGGGGCGCCTGCAACACCCACAACGCCACCATCCCCACCGCAATCGTCAGCAGCCCGTTGCGGGTGCGCCACGCAATCACCGTGGCGATGAGGCCGGCGATGAGGCGCAGATTGCCGAGTGACACGTCGAGCGCGCCATCGCGGATGAACATCTCGGGGAAGATGATTGCCGAGAGCACGGCCGGCGGCACAAAGCGCAGCGCACGGGTAAGCAGCGGCGGCGTCTCCACGCGGCCCAATAGCGCGATGAAGGACAGCCGGATGAGGAAGGTCACCAGCCCGGTGAGGATCAGCGTCGGCAGCCAGCTCATTTTTTATTCGCCTCCACCACCAGCCCCACCACAATCCCGGTGATTGCGGCCAACATCAATCCCAATTTATACGGCAACCCATAAGCCAGCACGGCGACCAATCCCGCCGCGATGGCCGAGGCCGCGCCGGCCCGATCTTTCAGCGCCGGGAACACCAGGGCGATGAAGGTGAGGGCCAACGTGAAATCGAGCGACCAACTCGCCGGAACCTGCGCGCCGAGGAATAGCCCGATGGCAGTGCTGAGTTGCCACGACCACCACAACGTAAAGGCCGCGCCGAGGAAATACCAGTGGCGGAACGGCATTGCGCCACGTTCCGTTGCTTGCAACCCATCGTCGCGGTTGTAGCGTGTAATGACCACGGCGTAGGCTTCATCCGTGAGCAGATAGGCGAGCAGCACCTTCCATCCTCCGCTGAGATGTTTGATGTACGGCGCGACCGAGGCGCTGTACAGCGCGTGCCGCAAATTGACAACGAAGACGGTGAGCACGATGACGGCGGGCGGCGTGCCCTCGCGGATGAGTTGCGTAGCGATGAATTGGGCCGACCCGGCGAACACGACCGATGACATCGCCTGGGCTTCGAGGACGGGCAGGCCCGCGCCGAGCGCGAGCACGCCGTAAATCATGCCGAAGGGCATGGTGCCTAATAAGATCGGCGCTTCGTCGCGGCAGCCGGAGAGAAACTCGCGCCAGCGGCTGTGAGTGGATTGAGTTGTGGCAGTAAGAGACATGAGTCGCATTGTAACGCAGAGCCTGCGGTACAATCCGCGCCGATGCTCGACGTTCAACCGATCACCCTCACCGGCCACATCGTCCGTCTCGAACCGCTGGCGGACACTCACACCAGTGAGCTGACCAGCGCGGGTGCGGATGAGTCAATCTGGCGCTACATGCCCTACGGCAATGTTGATTCTGAAGTGAAGATGCGCGCCTGGGTGAGCGATCTGCGCGGGCGGATGGAGCGCGGCACTGATCTGCCGTTCGCCGTGATCGAGCTTGGGTCCGGCAGAGCCATCGGAAGCACGCGCTATATGGACATCCAGCCGCAAAATCGCGGATTGGAAATCGGCGGGACGTGGTACGGCGCACTGTATCAGCGCACAGCGGTGAACACCGAATGCAAATACCTGCTGCTCAGCCACGCCTTTGAAACCCTCGGCTGCATCCGCGTGCAACTCAAAACCGATTTGCGCAATGAACGCTCGCAGCGCGCTATAGAGCGCATCGGCGCAGTGCGCGAGGGCGTGCTGCGCGATCACGTCCTCATGCCCGACGGCTATCGCCGCAGTTCGGTGTATTACAGCATCCTCGACAGCGAATGGCCGGGCGTGAAAGCCAGGCTGGAAGAAAAGTTGTCAGTGAACAGTAAACCGTGAATAGCGGGTAACGCACTGTTTACCGCTCACTGTTCACTGCTTTTGACTGTCGCATGCCCATTGACCCCGTTCAGCTTCGCGCGCGCGCGGCGGTGATTGCGACCAAGCTCGCCGACCCCATCGAGTGCGAGATCGCGATTCATCGCCTGCTCGACGATTACGCCGACCGTACGCGCCGTGTCAGCCCGCGCCTGGCTGATAGTATGCCGTCCAATTCCCTGAATGTGCCGCCGCCGGTGATGCGGGCCGTGAACGCCGCCTTGCGCGGCCCGTCGCAGGTTTCGCCGCTGAACGCGCACGCAGTGGCCCGGTTGCTGTGGCAACGCCGCTCCCGCGAGGAGCGCCGCCTCGCCGCCGAAGTGCTCGGCTTTGCGGCCATCCATATCCCGTCAGACACCATCAATCTCATCGAATTATGGCTGCCGGAAATTGAAAGTGACGTGACCGCCGACGCGGTGGCCGACTTTGCCTTGCGCCCGTTGTTGCTCGGCGACCCGTCGGCCTTTCTGCAACGCGCCTCGCGCTGGATTGCGGCCCACAAGAAGTGGGTGCGGCACTTCGGCGTGACCGTCGTTACCGCGCTTGCGAAGGAGCGCCGTTGGGAGGATGTGCCCGCCGCGCTTGATCTCCTGCGGCCGCTGATGGCAGAGTCCGATCCGGTGGTGCGGCAGGCTGTCATCCACGCCCTCAATGCCCTCATCCCCCGCAACCCGCTCGTCGTCAGCCGCTTCCTGCGCGAGCATGCCTTCCGCTCCAATCATCACACGCACGCCATCCTGCGCGCCACGCTCGAAGCCCTGCCCGACGAAGACCGGCAAGAGTTGGTACGGGTGATG
>JBQTJD010000791.1:0-3257 GCA_052387475.1 Anaerolineales bacterium
CTCTATCAGCAATATAACGTCCCACGAAAGGTTGCACAGGTGTGGGTGGCGCGCGATCTTGTGTTGCCATTGCTTGACGGATTGGATGAAGTCAAAGCAGAAGAGCGGGCGGCTTGTGTTGACGCGATCAACACATTTCGGGCTGAGCATGAGCATGGCTTATCAGAAATGGTGGTGTGCAGTCGCATCGGTGATTATGAAGACCTAAAGGCTCGTCTCCGGCTGCGAACCGCCGTGGTCTTGCAGCCATTGACCCTTGAACAGATTGATACGCATCTGAAAATGTTTGGCACCAAGCTAGTGCTGCTTCGTCAGCTGGTTCAAAAGCGGAAAGATATACAAGAGCTGGCGACGACGCCGCTGATGCTTGGCATTATGATGGTGGTCTATGGTGATGCAGCAATAAAGATTGGCGTGCAAATAGGGAGCAAGCGCCGGATTGAGCATCTCTTCGACCAGTATGTACGGCGCATGTTAGCACGTCCAGAGGGGATCAGAGTATATCTACCGCCGACATCGAGGCAGGAAAGGAACACGAGGCCAGTTAAGTACCCGCCCGAACAGATGCGACGCTGGCTGGGGTGGCTCGCAAGGCAGCTCCAACAACACAATCAAAGTGTGTTCTATTTAGAATGGATGCAACCGGACTGGCTACCACGGACTGTGGAACAAATGCTTGTGACCCGGGGTGTAGCCAGCCTCCTTGGGTTGAGCGGCGGGCTGGCCGGCTGGCTGAGCTTCTGGCTGCTCTCAGAGTTGAGTGTCGGGCCGATCATCGGGTTGCTCACCGGGATATTCGGCGGGCTGATCGTCGGATATTCGAGGGAGATAGAGGCCGTAGAAATCTTACGCTGGTCGTGGTCGGGATTACGTTCCATGCTGGTCGTCGGGCTGATCGTCGGGCTGATCGGCGGGCTGATCAGCGGGCTGATCTTCGGGTTGATAGACGGGTTGATCTTTGGGCTGATCGTCGGGCTGATTTTCGGGCTGGTCGGCGGGCTGGAACAATACCAGATTACTACAAGAAAGACCCTCAACGAAGGGATGAAACGATCACTATGGTCTGGGCTGGTGGGGGGGCTAGGCGGCGGACTGATTTTCGGGCTACATTACGGATGGAGGGCTTACTTGCAACACAGCATCTTGCGATTTCTACTGTGGCGCAACGGCTCAACTCCGCAGCCGTGGGAGTATGTTCGGTTTCTTGATTACGCAGCGGAGCGGGTCATCTTGCGCAAGGTAGGTGGGGGGTACATCTTTATTCACCGGATGGTGCTGGAGTGGTTTGCAAAGCAGGAGAACTAACCACGCTAGTGGTCAACGCCCGCAAGATACCAACATATCGAACGACAAAGCGTCCATAGGCAGCCTTGTCAGTTCTGCCTTCGCGGGCGATTTTGCATCGCCTCGGCCAGATGCGCGGGTTGAATGGCGTCGCTGCGTGCGAGGTCGGCGATGGTGCGGGCCAGCTTGAGCACCCGATGAAACGCACGCGCCGAAAGCCCGAGTTGTGACATCGCCGAGCGGATGAGGGCATTGCCGGTTTCATCCAACTTGCAATACACACGCACGTCCGCCGGTCGCATGTCAGCGTTGCAGGCCAAATCGGTGCCGGCATACCGGGCGCGTTGCACCTCGCGCGCCGCCTCCACCCGTACACGCACCGTCTCGGATGACTCTCCCAAGCGTTGATCGGTCAACTTCTCATACGCCACGCGCGGCACGTCTACGTGGATGTCGATCCGGTCGAGCAACGGCCCACTGATTCTTTTTTGATACCGTGTCACGCTCGATGGCGAGCACGTGCACTCGTGCGTCGGGTCACCCCACCAGCCACATGGACACGGATTCATCGCGGCGATCAATTGAAAGCGCGCCGGAAAGGTCAGCGTGCCGCGCGCGCGTGAGATCGTCACCACGCGGTCTTCCAGCGGCTGGCGCAACACCTCGAGCGTGCGTGAGTCAAATTCCGGGAGCTCATCAAGAAAAAGTATACCCCTGTGTGCCAATGAAATTTCGCCGGGGCGCGGCACGTTGCCGCCGCCAACAAGCCCCGCATGTGAAATGGTGTGGTGCGGGCTGCGGAAAGTGCGCTGTTGGATGAGCGGCGTACCCGGCGGCAACTGGTCGGCCACCGAGTACACGCGCGTCACATCGAGCGCTTCGTCAATCGTCATGCTCGGCAGGATCGACGGCATCGCGCGCGCCATCAGAGTCTTGCCAGAGCCGGGACTTCCAACCATGAGCACATTGTGACCCCCAGCCGCCGCCACTTCGAGCGCGCGCTTCACATGCTCCTGCCCCTTCACTTCACGAAAATCGGTCGGCACATAAATCCCCGCGCCGTTCACCATTGGCTCAACCGTCGTCGGCGGAATCACATCCAGCCCGGCGAGATGATTGACCAGTTGTTGCAGGTTGCCAACGGGGATGACGTTCACTCCCGGCACCAAGGCAGCTTCGCGCGCATCAATCTCCGGCACGAAGAGGGTGTGATACTCTCGCTCGCGGGCCAGCGCCGTCATAGGCAAGACCCCGCGCACGTGCCGCACCGCGCCGTCGAGCGAGAGTTCGCCGACGACGAGCGTGCCTTCAAAGGCTTCGGGCATGATCTGCCCCGCTGCGGCCAGCACGCCGAGGGCGATGGGCAGGTCGTAGGCCGGGCCTTCTTTGCGGAGCGAGGCCGGGGCGAGGTTGACGGTCAGGCGTTTTTGCGGGAAGTAGAAGCCGGAGTTGCGGATGGCGGCCTGCACGCGCTCACGCGATTCCTGCACCGCCGCATCCGGCAGGCCGACGATGGTGAAGGTGGGCAGCCCGTTGGCCGTATCCACCTCGACTTCGATGATGGCCCCTTCGAGGCCCACCACTGCGCACGAGTACACTTTGGCGAGCATAAGCGGAGTTTACCGCAAAGCGCGCCAAGGGCGCAAAGGTTCGGCGAGACCAGCTTGACCACGCGATGAAAGGCCCGCGCCGATAATCCCAACTGCGACATCGCCGAACGGATGAGGGCAGGCTTGACGCCGTCTATGGTACCACGCAGACCTACAAGGTGGGCCGTGCCACGACACGAGCTTAGTCTTGATTGCAGAACTGCGCTTTGCGAAGCCGAATCCTTAGCCGATGAAGAACACCGCCGATCGGTATGATCGGCGGTGTTCTTCATCGGCAGGGAGGGGAATACCACGACATAACAGCCGGTTGCCCCCGTGCCCCATTGGGGCCGCGAGCCCGCCCGAGCGCTTTGCCAGAAAGAA
>JBQTJD010000792.1:0-4511 GCA_052387475.1 Anaerolineales bacterium
GTCGCGCCAATTCCGAATGTGGTATCGTGTCTTCCGGCGTGGCCGGGCAGCTTTGGTTGTATTTGCCATACGCCCAAGCTTACCCCAGCCACGCTTCCTTCCTCCCACCTATTCATGCACCAAAGCCGCTCCGAGTTGTAAGTGGTGTCAAACTCGCGGAAGAGCAGCGCGAGGCGGCGCGGCAGTTCCTGCAGCTTGCGCGTATCGGTCAGTTCACGCACCAGGGGCCGCAAGCGCGCCGGCTCCACTTGCCGGTCTTCGGCGGTGCGGATGAAGATGAGGCGATTGAGAATCCGCAGCACCGATTGGTCAATATCGGCGTCGCTCCACAGCTTGTTGTAGGCGCGCAGATTGGTGTACAGGTCTTTGCGCCACACCTTCAAGTCGTCGAACAAACTCTGCGTCACCGGCGTGCGCCGAATCTTCTTGCCCACCTTTTCGGCTTCACGGTCGAGGGTTCCGGCAGCCGTTTGCTCACGCGAGAGCCACCACAGGCGGTCGAAGTCACTCAGGTATGTTTCGAGGTTGAACTCGATGAACTGCGCGCGTAAGGGATCAGGCTCCTGCCACTCGGCGTTGAACACGCGCAGGCCCTCGAAATCTGAGAGCAGCGCCCACGCCACATTCTTGTGCCAGGCATAATCAATGGCCTGCTTCACCCAGCGCGGGTCGTTGAGGTCCTCACTGGCCTTTTTGGTTTCGAGGAAAAAGCGCGGCACGCCGGAGAGCCGGAACGCGTAGTCCACCCACCCGCGCGAGACCTTCTCCTCCGGGCTGACTTCGTTGATATCGCCGGTGTCCCAGCCCAACGCACGAAACAGCGGCTCGATGTAGCCCTGTCGCGTGGCTTGCTCGTTCATCGACTTGCGCTGGGCAGCCGGCAAGTCTTTGAACTTGCGAATGAGCTGTTCAATTTTGACGTAGCTTTGTTCACCCGGAGTCATGCAGGGAAGTGTATTACGTGCGCCGCACTTTTGAAAGTGGTAAGCGGAGCGGCACGCACGTTAATGCTAAACTTGGGCGCGTGCCATATACCGACTGAGGTGCGTGGCACTTTTGAAATGAACGGGATTTCACGGGGCTAACGTGCCACGCACCTTGTCTCCGAAAGAGGCTCAAATGAAAATCGGTATCGTGGGCAGCGGTTTCGTGGGCGCGACGGCGGCGTATGCGCTGATCATGCGCGGTATCGGACGCGAGATCGTGCTGGTGGATTTGAACGCGGCCCGAGCGCAGGCCGAGGCCGACGACCTGTTCCACGCCGTGCCGTTCGCAAATGCGCTGGATGTGCGCGCCGGTGAGTACGCCGACCTGGCCGGTTGCCGCGTCATCATCCTGACCGCAGGCGTCAACCAGCAGCCGGGCGAGACACGTCTGCAACTGCTCGAACGCAACGCGCAGGTATTTAGGTCTGTGGTGCCCGGTGTATTGCAGCACGCGCCCGAAGCCGTGCTGCTCGTCGCCACCAATCCGGTGGATGTGATGACGCATGTCACCGCACACTACGCCGCGCAGTTCGGCGTGCCTGGCCAGCGCATCATCGGCTCCGGCACCACGCTGGATACGGCCCGCTTCCGCGCGCTCCTTGGCCGCCACCTTGGCGTTGATCCACAGCACATTCACGCCTATGTGTTGGGTGAGCATGGCGACTCGGAGGTGTTGGCGTGGTCGGCAGTGGCCGTCGGCGGCATCCCGCTGGCGGAGTTCTGCCGCGAAACTGGCGTCGTCGTCGCCGAAGGCGACAGACGACGGATTGACGACAGCGTGCGCCGCGCGGCCTATCACATCATCGCCGGGAAGAAGGCCACCTACTACGGCATCGGCAGCGCGCTCGCCCGCATCGTGCAGGCTGTCCTCGGCGACCAGCGCGCCATCCTGAGCGTGTGCACGCGGCTGGACGAGATCGAAGGCGTGCGAGATGTGACACTCTCCGTGCCGCACCTCGTCGGCGGGCCGGGGATCATCGGCGCGCTTTCGGTGCCGCTCGACGCGGGCGAGCGAGCCAGGCTCAAAGCCAGCGCGACGGTCATTCGCGAGGCGCTCACGGCGCTTAATCTACAGCGGTAAGCGATCCTGGAAATTTCCCCGAAAAATTGGTGGTCGCAGGTGTCGATTTTTGAACATCCCGCGCGTCGGTAGGGTAGACGCGCGATATGCGCGGCAGGACACCCTGCCCCACACCCAAAGGAGACAACACCATGCAATATCTCATCCTCATCTACAGCGACGAGAAAGCCGACGCCAACGTATCCAAAGAAGAGCAGGAGGCGTGGATGGGCGAGTACAATGCCTACAGTGCGGCGCTGGCTCAGTCCGGGGTGATGAAGGGCGGCGAGGCCCTCCACCCCACCTCTTCCGCCACCACCGTGCGCGTCAAGGACGGCAAAACCGTCACCACGCACGGCCCGTTCGCGGAAACAAAGGAACAACTCGGCGGCTTCTATCTTGTGGACTGCAAAAACCTCGATGAAGCCATCGAGTGGGCGGCCAAGTGCCCCGGTGCGCGCGTCGGCTCCATCGAAGTGCGCCCCGTGATGGATTTCAGCCAGGCCCAGTGATCGCTATGCTTGACCCACACGCCATCCGCCAGCAACTCGACTCCATTCGGGCGGAGACTTGGCGGCGCTTCGAAGGCCTAACGCAAGCCGAGCTTGACTGGCGTCCACCAAGCACGCCGGAGAACAATGGCGGCTGGTCGCTCGGCGAGATGTTCCTGCACATTGCCCTTGATGAGCATTACCTGCGCGAGCAGATCGCGCGTCCATTGCTCGAAGGCATTGCGCCACCCGACAGCATCTTGTACATCCCGCCTCCCCCGGCCTACGGCCTCCCAAAGGAGGCCATCCGCTTCTGGTTCGAGCGTGCCCGCGCGCTGACACAGCGTTTGCTCATGGATTGGCCGGCGAAAGCTAATCTCGATTTGAGGCACGATGGCGGTTTGGTTGAAGTTGCCGGCGGGCCGCCCATGAACGGCGCCGAGTGGCTGGAAGGTTTCGGCGGACATGAAGCCTTCCACCATCGGCAGATTGATGCCGTCATCGCCCTGGTCCGCGAGCAGGTCATGGCCTGATCGATGGCTCTATCCAAAATAAGTCGTAGACCGACGCGGTCTGCCGAATTGACCGAGCTTTCAGGTATTTTGACAGACCGCGTCGGTCTGGTCTGTTATTCGAAAGAGTCAAATGCGCGGCGGGTGCGCGCCGAGTGATTTGGCGCGCCGCCAGCTTTGGACGGATAATTGGACCATCCACGCCCTGACCTGCAGCAAACGTTTTGCGAAAGAAAGGCATCGAATGAGCAGCGTCGAAAAAGCATATGAAACCCAACTCAAAAACATCCAGACGAAAACTGGCAAGTCGCTCGACCAGTTATATGCCCTCATCCGCAAGAGCGGTCTGACCAAGCACGGCGAAATCCGTGACATGCTCAAGCGCGACCTGGGCCTCGGCCACGGCGATGCGAACACACTCGTCCACTTCGCCCTCCAATCCGATGGCGAGCGCGCCGCGCAAGCGAAGGGTGCTTCACCGACGGACGTGCTCGACGAAATCTACTCCGGCGCCAAAGCCGAGCTGCGCCCCATCCACGACAAACTAATGACGGCCATCGATAAGTTTGGCGATTTTGAGATTGCGCCGAAGAAAGGCTACGTCAGCCTGCGCCGCAAGAAACAGTTCGCCATGCTCGGCCCGGGCGCCAAAGGGCGGGCCGAAGTCGGGTTGAACATGAAAGGCGTCAAGGCGACGGCCCGGCTGGTCGAAATGCCGGCGGGCGGCATGTGCCAGTACAAGGTCTACCTCACCGACGCGAAGGAAGTGGACAAAGAACTCATCGGCTGGATCAAGCAGGCCTATGACAGCGCCGGTTGAGCAAGTCACCATACGCAACTACGCGGGTCTGTCATTCCGAGCCGCATAAGCGCAGCGACGTTTGCGGCGCGGAATCTCTACCATGGCCCAGAGATTCCTCCCTTCGCTCGGAATGACATTCATCCATTGCGTAAGGTGAGTGAGTAAAGCTCATCTTCGAGCAAGGAGCAAGTACCATGAAGACCTTTAGCGTTCGAACCAATATCAAGGCTCCCGCCGAAACCGTTTGGAAAATCCTGACGGATGCCTCGCGCTGGACGGAGTGGAATACCACCGTGGACAAAATCGAGGGGACGATCGCCCCAGGTGAGAAGGTCACGGTGTCAGTGAAGATCAACCCCGGGCGCGCCTTCCCGCTCAAGGTCACCGAGTTCGTTCCGCCGACCCGCATGGTGTGGGCTGACGGAATGCCGCTCGGTCTGTTCAAAGGCGAGCGCAGCTACACGCTGGCTCCGCAGACCGATGGGAGCGTGGACTTCGCGATGCGCGAGGATTACACCGGGCTGCTGGCCCCGATGTTCACTGGCTCGATCCCCGACCTGCAACCCGCCTTCGACGAGTTCGCCGCCGCGCTCAAACGCCGCGCCGAGGCCGGCGGGTGAGAGCGGAACAGTAGTTCCGAGCGGAACAGGTCGCAACTAA
>JBQTJD010000793.1:0-14458 GCA_052387475.1 Anaerolineales bacterium
CTTCGATGATTGGCGCGCCGGCCTCGACCGCATCCACACATTTCTTGATCAGCGCCGGGATGACATGCGAAGAATGCGGGTCAAAGTTGTCACGCGGGCCATACAGGTTCACAGGTAGTAGATAAACTGAATCGAAGTTGTATTGTTGGCGATAGGCCTGCGATTGCACCAGCAGCATCTTCTTGGCCAGGCCGTAGGGCGCGTTGGTTTCTTCAGGGTATCCGTTCCATAGATCATCTTCTTGAAAAGGAATGGGCGTGAACTTGGGGTAAGCACAGATGGTGCCGATGGCGACGAATTTGCGCACGCCGGCCAACCGGGCGGCCTCCATCAATTGTGCGCCCATCATCAAATTGTCGTAGAAGAACTCCCCCGGCTTTTCGCGATTGATACCGATGCCGCCGACGACCGCCGCCAAGTGGATGATGAGATCGCGCTCACGGACAACGGCTTCACAGTTTTGCCACTGCCGCAGATCGTGGGTCGCGCGGCGCGGGATGAAGATGTTCTCCGGGCGCGCGCCGCGCGCGGCCAGCGCCGCGACCACATATGATCCCAAAAAGCCGGAGCCGCCGGTCACCAGAATTCGTTGATTTTGCCAGTCAGTGATCATGCCATCCAATCCGTAGTGCTACGACCGCGCGGCCCGCCGAATCTTGTCCATCAGCCACTTCAACGCAAAGCGTCTTCCGCCCCGCCGCCTTTGCCAGCGCAATCGAACGGCGAATGAGTGATAACGATCGTACACCCAGTGATTCCATAAATATCGGGGATAGGAATAAACCCGAACCGCTTCCTCGAAAGCCCGCACATGGGCGGCTGCCGTGCGCGTTGCCGAAAAATACTGCGCCCGGCGATGGCCACGAGCCACCAACGTTTGTTGCCAATCCCTATTTTGCCACACCTTGCCAATCGCTTCGGCGATGGAGGCGGGCGAGAGCGGGTCGAATAGTTCGGCTGCGTCTAAAACGACTTCGGGGATGGAGGTGGTATTCGACGCCACCACTGGGCAACCAGAGGCCATCGCTTCGACGAGCGGGATGCCAAAGCCTTCAAAGAGTGAAGGGAAGACCAGCATCCGCGCCCGCCGATACAGGTAGGCAATTTCCTCTCGCGTGACGTAGCCCAGAATCTGAGTCTGCGCTTGCAGCCCGTACTCGGCGACTTTCTCGCGCAAAGGATAGCCGTTGGCTTGTTCAAAACCAGTGAAGACGACAGGCACGCTGAGCTGCTTCTGATCGCGCAGCAACTTGACTGCCTGCAACAAACGATCATGGTTCTTGTGTTTCCAAAAATTCGCCGGGCAGAAAATGAAGTCAGCCGGCAACTCAGCCTGCGGCGCGCGCGCGAGGCGCTCACTCTGATAAAAACCTTCATCGGCGCTGAGGCAGGCGACCACAACTTTATCGGCTGACAGCCGATGATGTTGCACGAGGGAGCACTTCGAAAACTCAGAGATCGTCACTACCCGGTCAGCCAATCGCGTCGAGACCGGAAAGTGAAAGTCGCGATTGTACAGATCCTCGACGGTGAAAAACTCCGGGAAGTATTGCTCCTGAATATCCACCAACGTCATCACCGCCGGCTTGGGCACGGGACGCGGATACAGCGCACTGAAGGGGCAGAAATACACATCGAGCCGATCCAGATGGGCGAGTACCTGCAACTGGTTGGTGAGTTGAACGGCGTTGGCCCTCCACTTGTCGGTCTGGAGCTTGGCTAACTCGTCGGCATTGTGGGGATACCAGAAGAGAATGTACTCATTCTCAGTGTCATTCTCCACCAGTTCACGGAACAACGTGAAGAAGTATTGCTTTAGCCCGCCGATATGCGGCTGCAACAAATAGCAGTTGACCCCAATTCTCATGGCCGTATCACGCACGCTCTCAGGGGAGTTTACCCGTGCAGGCGAGGCGCACCGCCGCGAAGATAGTGCCGAGGCTCTTGGTGCAGTGGGCGATCACCCGCATCCACGAAGCCGGGTGCGTCAACGCAGGCGCTGGCCGTTGCTTGGGAAAGAACAGCCGCCACCACTGCACGGCGATGTAGCGCAAGTGCCAGCGCACGACGGCGCCGGCATTGGCAGCCGGCGCCTGCCCGGATACATGCAGTACCGTCAGCAGCGTGAAACCATCCCAAAAGGTGCGCTTCAAAAAGTATTGCCAGCTGAGCTTGTGGCTGGAAATCTTGTGCCAAGCCCGGGCTGCAGGTTGATAGTACAGTGGAAATTGTGCCTGCTTCGCGCGCACCGCCAATAAACTATCACCACCGCTCAGCAAGTTGGTTTTCCGGGCGTAACTATAATCCAGCCGTTCATCGAAACGCCCAATGTTGGCGATGACGCGACGATGAACAGCGAAATTGGCCCCGATGGGTAGATGGTCTTCCGGTAGTGGCGCCAAAGGCGCCTCGCGGTCATACAGACCGAAGACGGTCTCGTGATCGGCCGGCAACCAAGTGGGGCGCGCGACCAGCCACTGCGGCAGTAAGCGCCCCGCAACCACTCCCGCAACGGGCCATGTTTGCGTAAAGGCCTCGACGTAAGCTCGCAACCAATTCGAACACACCTCGATGTCGTCGTCGGCAAAAATATAGATATCACTGCGCGCATGCTCAAGCCCAAGATTGCGCGCTTTGTCGAGCGCCATTTCTGCCAGAAAGAAGTAGCGCAATCGCGCATCAGTCAGGGTAAGCAAACGCTCACGCAATTGCTGACTGGGATCTTGATCGATGATCAGGATTTCGAAATCGGAGAAATCACCTTGCAAGATACTCGCAATACATGCCATCAACAGATCCTGACGTTTGTAAGTTGAAATGATGACGGAGACCAGGGGCAAGGCCGACATGGCAACTAGCTATTCTTTTGCTGGTAACGATAGTCAAATCGCCAGGATTTGTACCACTTTGTTAGTCGTTCCACGTACAGCTCCCAACGCATGCTTAACCGTTCACCCAATAAGTGTTTGAGGCGGTAGGCAGCGGCCAGCGGATGAACGACAAGGCTCTTGTGGTTGGTCGTGCCGCGCGCGAAAGCAATTTCGGCCTTCTGTAGTTCACCGTGGCTAAGCAGATCATTGGCGATCAACAAACAACTAAGCGCAAATCCACGTTGGGCCTGCCGGTCGAGGGCTGTGCGTGTCGTGGTCGGCAAGTCAGCCCATCTCTGCATCACCGATGCGCCTTCTGACTGGGTGCGATTCAAATCGTAGTCCACATACTTGGCGACATTATAGAAATAATAGGCAAAGAATCGATCGAGAGGCTGACCGTCGCGGTATCGTCGAAAGATTTCGAGGTAGTCACCCCAAAACACGGTCGGGCTTGACAAAGACTTGGTGCCAGCGATGAGACGGAACCGGCCCAGTTTGTGAGGGAGGTGATGCAAGTGCAAGCCGTGATGCCCGGCGCGAATCCAGTATTCGGCATCCATGGCGTAATGGAAGTTCTCATCAAAATAGCCGATGCGCTCCATCACGCTGCGCCGCCAAAACGTGGCCTGCTGCATGATGTAATTGGTGAAATCATTCCACCAGAAATGGTACGACGTCATCACGCCGTGATCGTACGGTCTCGATAACCATTCCCATTGCAACTCGCCCGCCGCTCCAATCACATCGCCATCGCCGTAAATAATGTCGGCTTCGGGGCGGGCCGCAAACCCCTGCAACACGCGTGCAAAGGCCTCGTCGCAGAAGGCATCGTCCGAGTTGATATAGCTGGCAACCTCCCCCGTCGCTCGCTGCAGCCCCCGATTGATGGCATCCGACTGGCCCTTGTCCTTCTGGCTCACCCATACCAGCGTGGCGCGCACACAGCGCAGGGGGTATTCGCCACGCGCGAGACGCTCGGCATAGGACTTGATAATTTCCACTGATCCATCCGTCGAGCCGCCATCCATAATGAAGTATTCGATCTCAAACTCGCCGGCCTGTGAAAGGACACTCTCAATCGTTTCACCGATATAGGCGGCCTGATTGTAGGAGGGTGTGACAATGCTAAAACGCGCCACGGAAGACATAGCTGCTCAAGCTTCTGTCGGTTTTGAAATCACCATCGCAAATTCTGCGTAGCAGCTCGGGTCAACCTCGCGTGCATTCAAAATCCGATAGAGCGTGACCCGCAAGCCATTCAGGTTGTTGTAAATGCGCGTCATGAAGTGCGCCGGGTCATAAAACCGGCCATGCCGATTGGCCCAGGTGGGATGGCAATAGATGATGGCATCGGTTTCAAATTGCATGCCAGCCGGCATAGATACTTTGGGATCTGTCTGAATCGCATAGCGGTCAAACAAGTACAGCGGCACGAAGCACACCGCGCCTCCCGGCTTAAGTACGCGTTTGATTTCACGGATGAAACGGATGTCGGCCTCGCCCTCAAAATGCTCAAACGAACAATGCAGCGCCATTTTGCTGGCAAACGCATTTGAGATGGGCATGTTGGCCGCATCGCCACCGATGACGTCGCCATTTAGGCCAGCAGGATAGGATAAGTCTTGGCGATACGGGGTGCATCCATACAAGCGATGATAAATCTCCGGCACTGGTGAGCCTTCGCTGGCAATGTCAATATACACATCCTGTGGTTGTAGCTTGAGTAGTTGGGCCGCGATGTAATGCTCCAACGACTTCTCGGCGAGGGCAAACGTGTAGTAATTGGAGTAGCGGCCTTTGTAGTCCGCGGCCTGGAAATACGCGCGGTAGTCCGCTACGTCAACAGTATAGTCCTGCACATCAAGCTTGAGTTGGCGCAGTTCGCGTGTGATCTGGTCGAGGGCGCCCGGCTGATAGCCAACACCTCCGGCGTGTTTGGGTTCGCGGATGGCTTGATAGTAATGATCGATCACGTAGTTCCCCGGTGAGGCGGCTAGTGAAGGTGGTTGTGGTATGGGATCAACCGGTTGTCGAATCGCTTTAATCGCGCGTACGAACCAGTGACGGTTAAGCAGCTCCAGTTCGGTTTTGACCTGCGCCAACTCAGCCCGCAGGGCGTTTTTTTCACCTTCCAACTGGCCGAGGCGCTGACCCAGATCCTCGATCACCTTTAGCCGCGCCGACCGGTCGGCCTCGGCGGCCTCGTAGCGGTACTGCAAGTCGGTGAGCTGTTCGCGCAAGGCGAACCGCTCTTCCTGAAGCTGGCCAAGTTGCTCGCCTTGCCGGTGAATGACGTTTAGCCGATCGGCGCGATCCCTCTCCGCGAATTCGAGCTGCTGTCGTAGACTGACCAGCTCTGCTTCATTGGCGTGCCATTGACGGGTTTGCTCGACCAGGGGAACGCTCGTGCTCCCTTCGCTGCAGCGAATGGCCAGAGCCACCCCATGCCCAACCTCCGTGAACTTGGCAGTTATGAAATTAGAGTTGGCGGCCACAGTCTCATCCCAAACCTGCTCCAGGTAAGGATGCAGCGGATGACTAATGTCATCGAACACCAGCACGCCGCCGATCCTCAATCGGGGCATGACATTTTGAAGATCGCGGATGGCCCCTTCGCGACTATGGTCGCCATCCACCGTGATGAGGTCGAAATACAAATCTGGGTGAGCCTTCAGGAAATCAGGCACCGTCACCTGGGAGTTGCCCGAAGTTAACTGCACGGGTTCCGAGTATCCAACACGCAGGAGCTGCGAACGGACGAAATCCGGACCAGGGTTCGATAGATCGGCGTAGTTTTCAATCCACAAATCGAATCCCCAAAGGTGGCAGTTCGGGGCGACGCTGGCAACCACGGACATGCTCCGACCTCGAAAGACGCCAATCTCAAGATAATTTTCCGGTTGGAGCAAACTCGCTGCGGCGTGAAGCACAGTCAGTTGATCGGCGTAAGACCAATGCTCGCCATATTTCTCAAGTCCCGCTTGATAGTAACGCAGCATGAATGCAATGTATGGGTCTGGCTCAAGCTGCTTCAGAATTGTGATGAGGGCTTCCAGAGTTGGGCGAGTTGTGCTGAAGCGTAGCAACCCACTGGCGCTGAGTTGAACCGGGCTCAGCCACTGTCCAGTGGCGTCAATAAATGTGGTATGAGGGTTGACCTTCATAGTCGCATCCTTAGGCAGAGGTTGAATGGCGCTTGCGATCACAAATCAGCAACTTGCGCGGAGATGGATCGGACGCGATCACTTCACAGCGCTCGAAGTGCTTCTGCATCGCTGCAATTAGATTCTCCAGGGTGTACCAGGGAAATCTTTCGGGCGCCCACTGCGCCACGTAAACATCGTCGGCTGGCACGAACTCCACGATAGCCCGTTGCCTTGCGAACTTGCTCAAGTGCCAGGCAAAAGTCTCGAAACCGATTTGATGTTTGAAAACCAGATGATGGATTAAGGCCATCGCCAGACATGTGTCGCCACCCAGCCGCTCCGCTGCCGATGGCAAGCTATTCATAACACCCGAATCGCCCATCGGCCACAGGAAGTCCATATAGACTGTCAGCACATCACGTTGGCTCGTCGTCGTTCGAATAAAGAGATCGTTCAGGCAGGATTCCTCAATGTCGGTCGCGACCACCCGTTTCCCCAACTCCGCGCACATTTCGCTGTGCACGCCAAGGTTGCAGCCAATATCCAAAACAGTCGTGCCTGAGTCGGATTGCAGGATGTTAAGTAAGAGTCTATCTTTGAGCCGTAGGCGGTCGAGCGCAGCCAACCCTAGAAATCGAGGTTGTTCGTAATCGGCCCACTCGCCGACCACTTTTGGCAGAACCATGCTAGAAACATGGTCCGCCCAGGCTTCAAACACTTTGTCGGCAAGCAGGGTGTGCCGGTGTTGGAAGATCGAAGCTGTGGTCTCGGGGAGGTGTTGAACAATGGGGAGATCAGCCAGAATGTTCCCGACACCGATGATGTGCTCACGCATCATGGCCCGTGCCAGAACGGGCTGGCCGTGCGCAAACAAATACAGGGGAACCAAAAAGTATCTTCGAAACTGCCAGTACCAAAAATCCCAATTGAGCTCGGCCATCGGTCTAATTGAGCCCCAATCAATGATGTGCGGATTTGAGCGTTCAAACAAGACATTCCAGGGATGGGAGTCCTTTAGACAGAGTTGGCTGCGGGCTAAAGCGGCGGCCACGCGCAGATAGCATAGGGCGGCCTGTCGTAATCCCTCCCCCGACCATTCGGCACGCACGGTTACATACGGAAGCCGACGGTGTTCAATGACCGCCGCGTATCCGACCATTTGGTAATCTGTTCGCCAGGTCGGGATAAGCCCCAGATCAAACCAACCCTGGGTTTCAGCCAGATCAATCGCTTGAAGTGCCGTCGCCAATGCGGGCTGGTGAATAGCGCGGAAGAGTCGTCCTTGATAACGAAAAACCTGTCCGACCTGGTCGACGGTTGAGCTACGCTCAAAGTCGCAGTCGGTATGCTTGAGTTCTTTCATGCCGCGCAGCTCCGTTACCCGGCCGGGGGAATCATAACCATTTGACAGTCGCCGGGTAGATCAGCCAAACCGTGATGAGGTAATGCTTGCCCCTCCGTACGCAACATGATGGAAAAGGCTCCGAGCCGCGAAGCGGACAAAACACGGACAACCTTTTCTGACAAAGTTTCCAGTGGCATGTGGCTGGCGTGCTCATACTCTAAGGCGTTCAGAGTAGCCAGCCCGATGACAAACGTATAGTTGCCAGCAGCAATATCCAGTTTGATGGATTGACGGAAACGCAGGATGGCATTACTGCCAACCGTTGTTGGCGCCTCGACGTGGTGCTGTAGCGAATTCTTGCCATGAACAAAAATGTTCTTCTCATTGACGAGCGTAATGCCCCCAACGGGGACGTTGATTTGGTTGTCAACGGCAAATTCATAGTAGAACACGGCCGACTGACCGATCTCAAACAAGCTACACGGCTCGTTGTGCTCATTGCATAGCGCAATACTAATCAACCGCGCCTGACCTGTGCCCTCAATCGAGGCGTTATCAATGTTGAGGAATGCTTGAGGTGGTGGCCATTTGAATTGATCAATGGCCTGGCGTGGCGAAGAGGCTGTTACGGTTCCCGAACGCGCGAGGGGCAAGTTCTCCGTTCGTTGTAGAGCGAAGTATTTTCGAATCCCATCGACCGGGTTCCCATAATAGATTTGAGAACCCTGATGCAGCACCATTACCTTGTTGCAAAATTGCCCCACCGAAGCAATGTCGTGGGTCACCAAGATGACTGCCGTTCCGCGTTGAATAAGCTCATCGAGGCGCCTAAAGCATTTTTGGGCAAAAAAAGTATCGCCCACTGCGAGGGCTTCATCCAAGATAAGCACATCGGGATAAATGCAAGTTGATACGGCAAAAGCCAGACGGACAACCATGCCGCTCGAATACAACTTGATCGGCTGATCCATGAAATCGCCCAGCTCGGCAAAACTCGCAATCTCTTCAAAACGTTGCTCCATATCGGCCTGTTTGAGGCCAAGGATAGCGCCATTCATAAATACATTCTCGCGCCCAGTGTACTCCGGATTAAAACCGCTTCCTAATTCAAGCAGTGCTGCGACGCGCCCGGTGACTCGAACATCGCCCTCGGTTGGAGTGAGTGTGCCGGCAACGATCTGCAACAGGGTGCTCTTGCCAGCGCCGTTGCGGCCAATGATGCCGAGCCGCTCGCCGCGATGCAGTTCAAAAGAAATATCCCGCAACGCCCAGAACTCACGACCATACTGTCGGCCAAAGCGCCATAGAAGAGCATGCTTTAAGCGATCCTGCGGATGATCGTACAAACGATAAAGTTTGCTGAGGCGATGAGCAGAAATGACGACGTCGGTTGAACGTGCGGGTTGATCTATCGGCTCAACCGCGACCACGGAGGTTTCTTCGGTTACCATTGCAGTAATAGCCAATGAGACTCAATTCCATTATAGTCGGTCAGTTCGAGTGGAGATGAGGCGACCCTGCTCTTGTTTTCGCTTTGACTTTTCACAGCACATCGGAGAAGCCTTTACGCATTTTCATAAACCACACATAGCCGAGCCAGGCCAGGACACCGCTGCCGAACGTCCAGCCTAACCACAGGCCCCAGTTGAATTCACCTTGCCCCAGCAGCGCGTAGCGGAAGTTTCCAAGGATGGGCGTCAGCGGGTTGAGATATACCAAAAAACGATAGGGTTCTGGAATGGCCGTAGGCGGGTAAAAGATCGGGCTGGTAAAGAACAACGCCTGCGCCGCGATGCCGATGCCCTGACCGATGTCGCGCAAATAGACACCGAGCGAGGCCAACAGCCAGCTCGCCGCGAGCGTTAGCAGGATGAGGGGCAGATAGGCCAGCGGTAGCAAAAATAGAAACCATGAGACGGAGCCGAGCAGCAGCCCAATCGCTACCAACAAAACGCTGACACTAATCCACGAATAAACGATGGACGAGCCAAGCGCCACAACGGGTAAAATCTCCAATGGAAAAACAACCTTTTTGACATAGTTGGGTACACTCAAGATCAAATTGGGGGAACGCAAGATGACCTCGGAAAAGATATTGAAGGGGATCAGCCCGGCGAACAAAATCAGGGCGAACTCAGCCGGCGGCGTGGCCTCGGCGCTACCCGCCCACCGGACTTTGAAGATACCGGAAAACACGAAAGTGTACACCGCCAGCATGAAGATGGGTGTGGCGAATGACCACAGAATCCCAAGATAAGAGCCTCGGTAGCGTTGGCCCACTTCACGCCGGATGAGTTGTGAAGTCAGGTCACGATGACGCCACAGGTGTCGCACCATGCTGATCGGATCGGTGAGGCGGGCGGCAGAGGCCACAGAGTGGGTGACAGTCATAGTCTGGAATTATACGGTTACGAAATCCAGCCGTTTAGGA
This sequence comes from Anaerolineales bacterium, assembly GCA_052387475.1. GTDB lineage: Bacteria > Chloroflexota > Anaerolineae > Anaerolineales > UBA6663 > JANWXR01. Next base: position 9,796 of record JBQTJD010000793.1, read on the forward strand.
ACCGCCATTCTAGTGGGGCACGAGGTTGACCGTCAAGGCACAGAGGGTCGAATAACTGTTGCATGTTCTCAACTCCTTCACTAAAATGCTCACTGACCTGCGCTTGGATTGTCCCGCCCAAACAGAGGTAACTCGCAATGCCCTTTACACCCGGCCAAATCCTGTATGACCGTTATCGCGTTGACGCGCTGCTCGGTCAGGGTGGGATGGGCGCGGTGTATGAAGCCTGGGATATTCGACTCAACATCCGCTGCGCGCTGAAGGAAAACCTCCTCTTCACCGAATCGGCTCAGCGCCAGTTCGAACGCGAGGCGCGTCTGCTGGCCACCCTGCGCCACCCTCATCTGCCGCGTGTCTCCGATCACTTTGTCATCCCCGGTCAGGGCCAGTATTTGGTGATGGATTTTGTCGAGGGCGAGGATCTGCGCTATCGCCTTGAGCGTCTGGGTGCTTTACCCGAAGCGGAGGTGTACCGCTGGGCGACGGAGATTCTAGACGCCCTTGCTTACCTTCACCAGCGCAACATCATCCATCGCGATATCAAACCGGCCAACATCAAGGTCACCGCCGATCACCGCGCCATGCTGGTGGATTTCGGTATCGCGAAACAAATGGATGCCGCCAGCGGCTTGACAACTACCGGTGCACAAGGGCTGACGCCGGGCTTCGCGCCGCCAGAGCAATACGGCATGGGCCGGACGGAACCGTATTCCGATGTCTATGCCTTTGGCGCGACGCTCTACATCCTGCTCACCAACGAAGTTCCGGCGGATGCGCTCTCGCGTTTGAGCAAGCCTGACAAGTTCGTGCCGCTAACTCGTCGCCAACCCCTTGTGGCACCGACCCTGGCCGCCATTATCGACAAAGCGCTTGCGATGGAACCGAGCGAACGTTACGCTAACGGTGGTGAGATGCTGGCCGCGCTCCGCGCATCTCAAACGCAACCAGCGCCACCGGCTGCGACGACCGCGTTACCCCAGCCAGCGGCGACCACAGCGACCCCGCTGCCAGCCTCGCCGACGCTGATCGCCTCCGCAACCGGAACGGCCCAACCGGGCGCTGCGCCGCAGCCCAGTCGGGCCTGGCTCCCGTGGCTACTGGGTGGCGCGGCGCTTGTCGTTGTGCTCGGCCTCGGAGCGGTAATCGCCGCAGTCAATTGGCCGACATTGATCGCCGCGGCCAGCACGACCACGCCTTCTCCCACGCTCACGGTCCCCAGCACTGCGACAGTCACATCGCCGCCTCCCGCCACAGCCACGCCGTCGCCGACCTCCACCGCGACCGCTGCCCCGACTCCCTTTGGCGGTGGAGGCGGGTTGATCGCCTTTGCGACCAATCGTGACGCGAGGGGGAATCTCAAAGAAGTGTATGTGATGAATGTGGACGGCTCGAATCCAACCCGGCTGACCGAGAATCCGACCGATAACGAATATCCTCGTTGGTCACCCGATGGTCAACGCTTGCTGTTCTACTCGTTCCGCGAGGGCAACGCCGAAGTCTATGTGATGAACGCCGATGGCACGGGCGTGCGGAATCTCACCGAGAACCCGGGGCAAGACTTCGATGCGGTCTGGTCACCCGATAGCACACAGATTCTGTTCACGAGCCTGCGCGATGACCAACGTGAAATCTATGTGATGAACGCGGATGGAAGCGGTCAAACGAACCTCACTAACAATCCGGCTGAAGATGCTTATTCAGAATGGTCGCCGGATGGGGGAGTGATCGTCTTCCAATCCAACCGAGATGGTAATCAGGAACTCTATTTTATGAAGCCGGATGGCACAGAGATCACTCGCCTCACCAATCATCCGGGCTTCGACGGCCACCCCTATTGGTCGCCCGACCAACAATTCATCGCCTTTGTCTCTGATCGCGATGGCAATCTTGAACTCTATCGGATGCGGGCCGATGGCAGTGATATTACTCGACTGACTAATAATGAGGCGCAAGACCTATATCCCGCCTGGTCTCCCGATGGAACGCTCCTGGCCTTTATGACCGACCGCGACGGCAATTTTGAAATCTACACTTTGGATGTAGCCGCAACGTTGGCCGGCGGTGAGAGTGAACGGCGCATCACTGAACATCCGGAGAGTGACGGCAACCCGGTTTGGCAGCCGTGATGACGTTAAGCTAAGCGGGTCTTCGCTCGTCTGGCGCCTGTTGCAGGAGCCCATGCTGTAGCTTAGCCTTCAATTGGCCAGGCGTCAGTAGCGATCGTGGTCTGTCGGCTGACGCACCGACGCGTAGCTTTAGTGGTGAGGACGGGCGAATCGATTTCTGCAAAGCAAGTCGTTCAACCCCCGTCGTGTCCACATCCAAACGATAACTCGCGCCTTGTGAATAACGGCGATTACTTCTGGTAGCCCGTGGTCGTTGGCGATGCACAGGGTTCCGTGTAGCAGCAACAATCTGTAGTAGCGAAACCCAAGGCGCAGTGACAGTAGAAGACGACAACCCATAGGGCCGGACTGCGCGGCAACACCAGACCTACACTCATATGGCCTCCCGTGACTCCAACAGCGCCGCCACAATCCGCTCCACCGCCCGACCATCACCATACGGATTGACGGCCCGCGCCATTTGAGCGTGCGCGACGGGATCATCCAGCAACCGAGATGCCTCGCGCACGATGGCTTCGCGCAGGGGGCCAACCAGTCGTGCTGTGTCAGCTTCCACCGCCTCCGGACGCTCAGTAATGTGGCGGAGCACCAGCACCGGCACACCCAGACTTGGCGCTTCCTCTTGAATGCCGCCAGAGTCAGTCAATACCAGCGTTGAGCGTTTCAGCAGATGAACGAATGTAAGATAATCGGTCGGTTCGGTCAACTGAATGTTGGATACAGAGCCCAGAATCCGCTTCGCAGGTTCCTGAATGTTGGGGTTGGGGTGGACCGGATAAACAAGTTGCACCGTGTCGCCGTAGTGCTCGGCCAAATCGCGCAGAGCCAGAAAGATGCTCTCCATCCCTGGGCCAAAGCTTTCACGCCGATGCGCGGTCACTAAAATTAGTCGGGGAAGCGCTCCGGCCTCATGGAGACCGACTCGCTTGCAATAGGCTTCAACGTGTGGGGTGGCCGATTGCCGAGCCACCCATTGCAAGGCATCAATCACGGTGTTGCCGGTGACGACAACAGACTCTGGCGATACGCCCTCGCATAGCAAGTTTTGCCTTGACGACTCTGTCGGCGCAAAGTGCAGGTCGGCCACTAGGCCCGCGATGCGACGGTTGATTTCCTCTGGAAACGGTTGCCATTTGTTGCGCGTTCGCAAACCGGCTTCGACATGCCCAACTTTGATCCGCGCATAGAACGCGGCCATTGAAGCTGCCATGACAGTCGTCGTGTCGCCCTGAACCAACACCCAGTCGGGCTGCTCCATCTGAAGAACCGGCTCCAGTTGGCGCAACACCGCCGCGGCAACTTGCGTTGGCGTCTGATTTTCGCACATCACGTTCAGATCATAATCAGGCGTGATTTCAAAAAGTTCGAGAACTTGATCAAGCATTTGCCGGTGTTGGGCGGTCACACAAACTTTGGACTCGAAGCTGTCTGCGCGACTCCGAAGCTCTCGCACCACCGGCGCCATCTTGATCGCTTCCGGGCGAGTGCCGAAGACCGACAATACCTTTTGCTTCCGAGTGTTCATGATTTGTGTTACCTATCACACAACTGCTGCGAGGTCATCGTCATAGCGGTCCGCACAATCATGACGGACGACAAAGTGGCGAATCAATCAACCGCGCGCCACCCCTTGGCACGCCCTGCCGCCTCGCCCAGCAGTCGCCGTTGTATCTCGCTGGCCAGCGCCGCCGACGGTATGACGTTCGACGCCGTGCCGTTCATCGAAGGCGGAATGCTGGCCCAGACTTTCGCCGCCGTGTTCTCCACCTCGGCCCGCACGGCGGCCACGGCCAGCACCGTCTCCAGATTGATATTCACCTCGCCCGGCCCCAGTACCACTAGCTGCGCTTTGCGCAAGGAGGCCAACGCCTCCGCCTCGCCGCCTTCATCTGCCAGCGCACCCACCGCAATCATGTGACCGTGCAGCCGGAGCGCGCGTTGCAGCCCGGGCAGGTCGCGCGGCCACTCGTCGCTCAGGCCGCGCTCCAGCAGCGCGCGTGTGGCCGCGGACTCCTCAGCCAAAGCAGCGATGATGTCAATCACGTCCGCGCGCGTCGGTTGCATCTGCCCGCCAACCTCGCGGGGGGCAACGATGACCGTGACGTTGTGGCTAACGCCAGCCACTGCGCGCAGGGCTTCGGTATAGCCGCCCCCGCCCGGGATTAGCACAATCGGCGGGTCGCCGCTGAGCGCCGGGTTGATACGCTCAAAGAGCAGCAACGCGATCAGGCCCAGCAGCACTAGCGTGCCAAAAATGATGTTGGCGGTGAGCACGGGCAAACGCGTCACGACGATGGCCAGCGCGCCAAGCATCAGCGCCGCGACGTATAGGGTGAGCACGGCGCGCGGCTTGCTCAACCCCAACTGCGCCAGCCGATGCGAGGTGTGATCGGAGCCGCCTAGAAACGGTGAGCGCCCGCGCCGCATGCGTGAGAGCGTCACCAGCGTCGTGTCGAAGATGAAGACGCCCAACACGAGGATAGGCGCCATCCATGTAGCGCCGAGCGGCAATTGCAAAAACCGAATCTTGATGCCCA
>JBQTJD010000794.1:0-6362 GCA_052387475.1 Anaerolineales bacterium
ACCTGGTTGGGTGCGGCACGCCCAATAGCAATGTCGTTTACCAGCACGGCTGGCGCATGCTCGCATATGCCCAAACACGGCGCGCGTTCCACGGTGAAGGCGCCATCCGCCGTCATCGTGTTGACACCCACACCTAAATGTTGACACACAGCTTCCAAAACGGCGTCGCCGCCGCGCAGCCCACAGGCCGGGTCAGTGCACACGCGCACCACCGTTCGTCCCATCGGCTCGCGGTAGAACATCGAATAAAACTCAATCACGCCATGCACATCGGCCAGCGGCACGCGGAGCGCGAGGCCAATCTCGGCGGCGACGGATTCGGGCAAATGACCGTAGAGAGCTTGCGCGGCGTGCAGGGCGGGCAGCAGACCGGCGCGGCCCTGTGGGGCGTAGCGTTGCAGGATGGGGTGGAGCGGCGTCAAATCAAGCGTCACGGCAGACGAGGCCAGCGCCATAATTTCTCCTTGGGGAACGTCACAAGTTTACTCGGCTTTGGCCCGCCTCTCCAGCCAAAATTTCATGGAAGGGCTTGTGTCACAGGCACAACTGGCACGTGTTACACTCACGCCAATCACCGCACCGCCAAAGGAAAACTCCAAAGGAATCCTTATGCCCATTTCGATTGATACCGTTCGCGCGCAGTTCCCGGCCCTCGCTTCGGGCGCGATCTTTTTTGACAATCCGGGCGGCACGCAGGTCGCTAAGCATGTTGTCGAACGAATGACTGACTATCTCGTGCGGACAAACGCCAATCACGGCGGCGCGTTTCAAACCTCCGTGCAGAGCGACGCCGTGCTAGATGAAGCGCATGCCGCCACGGCTGACCTACTCAACTGCGCGCCGGAGGAGGTCGTCTTTGGGCAGAACATGACCACGCTCACGTTTCACGTTTCACGCTCCATCGCCAAATGGATCAACACCGGCGACGAGATCATCGTCACGCGCCTCGATCATGACGCCAACATCGCCCCGTGGCTGTTGGTGGCGGAAGACCGCGGCGCCCTCATCCGCTGGGTGGATGTGAATGAGGACGATGTGACGTTGAAGCTCGCCGACTTCGAGGCGCTCATCAATCCCAAAACAAAAATCGTAGCGGTCGGGTACGCCTCCAATTCAGTGGGCGCCATTAACGATGTGAAACGCATCACCGAGCTGGCGCACGCGGTGGGCGCGCTGGTCTACGTGGATGCCGTGCAATTCGCGCCGCATGCGCTGATCGACGTGCGCGCGCTCGACTGTGATTTCCTCGTCTGCTCGGCATACAAGTTTTTTGGCCCACACGTGGGCGCACTGTTTGGCAAACGCGAGCTATTGGAGCGGTTGCCCGCCTACAAAGTTCGCCCAGCCACCGATGAAGTGCCCGGCAAGTGGGAGACCGGGACGCAAAACCACGAAGGGCAGGCGGGCGTGCTCGGCGCGATTGAGTATTTCGAGTGGCTGGGCAACACGGCTTGGGGCGACAATGTGAAGTTGCCGCGCCGGAAGGCGCTCGAACGGGCGATGCAATGGGTGGTGGAGTATGAACAGGCGTTGTGCCAATCCCTCATCGAGGGCATGCAGTCCATCCGGGGGGTGCAGATCCGTGGCATCACCGACCCGACTCGCCTCGCGTGGCGGGTGCCGACGGTGAGCTTCACCCTCGCGGGCTGGCATCCGCGCAAGGTCGCCGAGCAACTGGCCGAAGAGAATATCTATGTATGGGATGGGAATTATTATGCGCTCGCCATCGCCGAGCGGCTAGGCGTGCAGGCAACGGGCGGAATGGTACGGGTCGGGCTGGCCCATTACAACACTCGGGACGAGGTGGAGCGTTTGGTAAAGGTACTCAACGGGCTGCGGGGTTAAAAAACGATGAGCGTCCGGGTGAGGGGGGCACCCGGACGCTCATCTATCCGACTTTAACTTATCCTGTTCAAAAAATCAAGTAGGGATTTTTGACTTCACAGAATCTGTACCTCGTGCACATGCCCCAGCTTAGATCGTTTGTGCCCCCGGCAGGAATTGAACCCACATCAGAGCCTTCCGGTTTGTGTTGGTTTCCCAACTCCCTGGACTATACCTTCACCGTAGCTTCTTCAGCGTTAGGTGGCAGCCGTCTAGTCTCTACACCTTCCACTCAAAGCACACCTGCTGATACAGTATATAGCTGTTGCCTTAAGCGGCTTGGCTCGGAATGGCCATGGAGAGAGAATGAACCAATGCATTCACTGTGGCTCTGAAACCAGGAACCCCAAATTCTGTCGTCGAAGATGTGCCGCAATCGCAAACAACCGGCAAATGCCGAAACGAGTGCGGAAACTCTTCTTGTGCCAGGTTTGCGGTTCGGAAGCGGGTATCGCCGAAAGTTCTGCACGGCTCACAGCACACGAGCAACGGCGACTGACTACACCACCCTCGCGGATATTCGGCGCCGCGCCACATATCAGGCCAACGCCCGAATTCGACAGATGGCTCGTCGGGCCTACCGGCAGTATGGCCTGCCGCTTCAGTGCCAGGTCTGCGGCTATTCAACGCATGTTGAAGTTTGCCACAAGCACGGCATTTCTGAATTTCCGGGCAATACCCTTGTTTCAGAAGTGAACTCCCGCGCCAATCTGGTTTGTTTATGCCCAAATCATCACTGGGAGTTCGACCACGGTTTTCTCTCTCTTTAGGTTCCTCCGACTTTGACTGCATTCATCCGGCAAGTTTCCCCGCCGGAGCCCAAAAAATTAGGAGTGCCCTGTTCTGACCGTTGAACTACGGGGGCAAACGTGGAGAATTCTCCACGCTCCTATTTTACTCCACCTTCCCGCTGGCCAGCGCCTGCTTCACCTCACCGATCAACTGCGTCACGGGGATATCGCGCGGGCAGGCCTCGGTGCAGTTGAAGATGGTCCGGCAGCGCCACACGCCAGACGGTTCACCGAGCACTTCCAGCCGTTCATCGGCGGCGCGGTCACGGTCGTCGAAGATAAAGCGGTGCGCTTGCACAATCGCCGCCGGGCCGACGTACTGACCGTTCGCCCAATAGCTTGGACAGGAGGTCGTACACGCCGCGCACAAGATGCACTTCGTGCCCTGGTCGAACCGCTCACGGGCCTCGGAGGATTGCAGCCGCTCGCGGCCATCCTCCGGCAACGGCTCATCGTTTACCAGGAACGGCATCACCGAACGATATTGCTCGAAGAACGGCTCCATATCCACGATCAGGTCTTTGATCAGCGGCAGACCGAGCAGCGGCTCGATTTGCAGCGTGCCGCCCTCCTGCACCGCATCGCGCACCAGCAGCTTGCAGGCCAGCGCGTTGCGGCCATTGATCCGCATCGCATCCGAGCCACAGATGCCGTGCGCGCACGAGCGTCGCAGCGTCAGCGTGCCGTCGTGATACCACTTCACGGTATGCAGCACATCCAGCACGCGGTCAATCGGGTCAGCCTCAACCTCGTAAGACTCAAAGTGCGGCTTCCGGTCGGTCTCGGGGTTGTAGCGTTTGATCTTGACGGTGAATTTCATTCTGTCCTCAGTCAACAGTATTCAGTCAACAGTGAACAGTCGCCGAGACGACTGTTCACTGGGCACTGTTCACTAGTATTTGCGCTCCTGCGGCTGGAATTTCGTGATCGTTACTGGCTTGTAATCAATCGCCGTCTGGCCCATCTTCGTCGGCGCCATCGACTCTGCGCCGGCGTAGCGGATGAAGGTGTGCTTGAGCCAGTTGGCGTCGTCGCGCTGCTGGAAGTCGTCGCGGGCGTGCGCGCCCCGGCTCTCCTTACGATTGATGGCCGAGACCGCCGTCGCGTCGGCGAGGTCGAGCAGGCAGCCCAACTCGAAGGCTTCGAGCAAATCAGTGTTGAAGCGCTGGCCCTTGTCGTCAATCTGCATCCGGCAAAAACGCTCTTTGAGTTCAGCCACTTTGTCGATGGCCGTCTGGATCATGGCCTCGGTGCGAAAAACGCCGACGTTCTCCATCATCACTTTCTGCATCTCATTGCGAATCTTGACGGCTTTCTCGCTGCCGGTTTGATGGCGGATACGTTCGAGTTCACTGATGATCGGGGTCTCGACGTCTTTTAGCAGCGGTGAGAAATCCGCACCCTTCACAAACTCCGCCATCGCCTTGTCGCCGCGCCGCCCGTACACGACCAGATCCACCAGCGAGTTGGTGCCGAGGCGATTGGCGCCGTGCACCGACACGCACGCCACCTCGCCCGCCGCGAACAGCCCGTGCACGAGTTTGCCGCCCGCCTCTGCCAAGACATGCCCATCCACATCGGTGGGGACGCCGCCCATCGCATAGTGGGCCGTCGGCTGAGTCGGCACCGGCTCCTTCATCGGCTCGACGCCCTGATACACCCGCATCATTTCAATAATGTCGGGCAGCTTCGCTTCCAGTTCCTGCGCCGTCACCTCTTTGCCGCCCGGCCCGCTCTTATATTTGTTGATGCTCTCCGGGCGGATGTCGAGATACACGTAATCCTTGCCGCCGATGCCGCGCCCGGCTTTCACTTCAAGGTAAATACATCGGCTGCAGATGTCGCGCGGGGCCAGGTCTTTCAACGTGGGCATGTAGCGTTCCATGAAGCGTTCGCCCTTATCATTGATGAAGATACCCCCCTCACCGCGCGCCGCTTCCGAAAGCAGGATGCCCATCTTGTAGATGCCGGTCGGATGGAACTGGAAAAACTCCATATCCTCCAGCGGCAGGCCGCGCCGCCACGCCGCCGCCACCGGGTCGCCGGTGAGCGAATGCGCATTGGAGGAGACCTTGAACATCCGCCCGAAGCCGCCAGAGGCCAGCAGCGTGGCTTTGGCATGGAAGACGTGATACTCGCCGGTGTTGATCTCCATCGCAATTGCGCCTTTGCACACACCCTGCTCGAGGATCAAATCCACTACGAAGAACTCGTCAAAGAATTTCACTTTTTGCTTGATGCAATTTTGATATAGCGTTTGCAAGATCATGTGGCCGGTGCGGTCGGCGGATTTGCATGAGCGCATCACCGGGCGCTTGCCGTAGTCGGCCGTGTGTCCGCCGAAGCGCCGCTGTTCGATGCGGCCATCGGGTGTGCGGTCGAAGGGCAGGCCCATGTGTTCCAGTTCGATGATGGCGTCAATGGCGTCGCGGGCCAGGATTTCTGCCGCGTCCTGATCCACGAGGTAGTCACCGCCTTTGACGGTGTCGTACATGTGCCATTCCCAGTGGTCTTCTTCCATGTTCGCCAGCGCCGCGGCGATGCCGCCCTGGGCCGTGCCGGTGTGCGACCGCGTGGGGTATAGCTTCGAGATGACGGCGACATTGGCCGCTTTGCTGGCGTGCAGCGCCGCCATGAGGCCCGCGCCGCCCGCGCCGACGATGATGGCGTCAAACTTGTGATGATGAACCACTGCCTTTCCTCCTCAATGAGCGAGCACCCTGAGCGGGTCGCAACGAAAGGACGTTGCGCGCCTGCCGCTGTTGCAGGCCGTGGCTTCGCAGTAGCGAAGCACGTCGAAGGGGCAAGCGCCGGCGATAGGGGCGCATCCTTCGACTGCGGGTTTGGCTTCGCCAAACCTTAAGCGATGCTTCGCATCGCCCCGCTCAGGACGCTTGTATCTTTTTAGGCATTCGCCCGAACCATTTGTTTTCAAGAGCGTGGAACTTCCGCTCGAAATCCGCCGGGTCTTGTTTGAGGCTCTTGTGCCCGAACTGCGGCAGGATCTCGGTGAAGTGCTGTTCGAGCGTCAGCCACGCAATGCGCCCACCGCGCAGCAGCGCCAGCACGTCGGCGTAATCCTGCTCGGTGCCGCGCTCGATCTTGCTCAGCGACGTGCTGTACAAATCGAAATGAAAGACATCCAGCCCGCCGAAGCGCCCGACGAACTCGCTCCGGTCACGCCAGCCGGTGGGCAGTGGGATGAAATCGCCGGGTGAGACCAACTCGATGTTGATCGAATACTTGTCCTTCAACTCGCGCAGCACACGCAACAGCCGGTCTTCATCGGCGGGTGAGGCCTCGAGGGTGAGATCAATATCCAGCGTGCGGGAGCGATAGCCCTCGAACACCACTGTTGCACCGCCGACCAGATAGATGCGGCCGGTGACGCGGCTTTCATCGCCCAGCCGCTGCAAGAATTCCCTGATGCGTTCCGAGTCAACCGATTGCCGCAGGCTCATGGTTGTTGGATTTGGCTTTGAGCGCCGCTACTAAATGTTCGATGACCAACTCGTATTCAACGCGGCGGTTATAGGCCACCGGGTTTTGCTGCTGATGCCACTCGGCCAACTCATGCAAGCCGGGTTTGCCATACATGATCTCCGGGGCGGGCAGCCCCAGAACGGCTGAGAACAGATCGGGCAAGTCGGGTCGGGTCAAACCGTACATCTCCAGGCGCGTGCGCCA
>JBQTJD010000795.1:0-3419 GCA_052387475.1 Anaerolineales bacterium
GGCCGCCACCGTCACCAGCGCCGCCAGCAGCAGTACCGTCGCCCAGCCTTCTTCAATCTTGATCATAGTGGTCTCTTGCTCCGCACTATTCTACCCCGTAGAGATTAAGGGGGTTCGAGAAAACCCCGGCGGATTGCGGGCGACTTTTGTATGCCCGGCCCTCGGCCTCGGATTAAGTGCAAAGCGGCGGCCGTGCGAAGCAGCGAACTCGTTCGCCCTTCGCCTATGACCGCCGCGCATTGAGATTTGGGCTTTGTGGTTCGAGGGCATGCAGTCAGCCAGCACCGGCTATCTGCGTCGCGCGCCGCGTCCGGATCACATACATCGCCAGCATCCCCACCACCAACGCCAGCAGCAACCACTCGTGCGGCTCCGGCACGCCGGTCACGTTGAGCGTTGACGTTTCGCCGACCTGCTCGAACTCGCGCTCGAAGCGGTCAGCGCGGGATTCGGCGTCCTTGAGCAATTGCTCCTGCTGTGGCGTCACCAGCACAATCATTGAGGAATATGGCGTGACGATGCTGTTCTCAATCGCGATCTTGTGCAAACCATCGAGCACGTCCAAACGGTCAGCGGCGAGGCGCGGGTTGGGCAGCGTGCTGAGGATTAACTGCCGCGCGGCGAACGGAGCAAAGTCGGCGTCCACAGGGACGTCGCCCACCACCGTGGGGATCGTCTCCCACTGGTATCCATCCACCACATTGATTTGCAGTCGTGTCAACGCTTCATCCACACTGCCGGCAGCCCCGCCGCCGCTAGCCTGAATGGCTTCGAGCGTGGCGTCATCGTAGCCGAGGGGAAAATCACCGCCGAGATGCACCATCCATACCGGGGCGTCGGAAGCGGGCACCGGCGCATCACTCGGGCCCAACTCGTAGCCGGACTCATCGGTGAGCACGAGCACGGCGTCGTATCGGTCAGCCACGCGCAACGCGGCGAATTGCTGCAACAGTTGGGCCGGGTTCTGCCCGCCGAAGTAGAGCATTTCCCCGGCATCCACCTCGGCCAGCGTGGCCCGCGAGGCCGCCTCGCCGCGATACTCGGAAGCGGTGAGGTACACATCGGCCAGCGCGCCGATCTCGCGTAGACGGGCGAGCGCGGTTTGCACCTCCGCTGCGTGCGCGGCCATGCTGCGTGAGCGATCCACCACCACGGCCAGCCGCAGCCCGCTGTCGGGTTGCGGCAATTCGGCGGGTGAGAGTGGTTGCGCGATCACGCTTTGCCCGTCCCCAAAATCCACGTGATGCATCGTGGGCGTCACCAGCGCGGAGGCCGCCATCGAGGCGGGCAGCCAGGTGTCCTCGTCGGCGTTCAGCGGCTGGCCATTGAGCACGCGCACTGAACCGTCATCCCAATACACGTTGAACTTCTCGGCCAGACGCGGCATCGGCCAGGCGTTACCCGCCGCCAACACGCGCCACGTCAGCCACATGTGCATCTCCGGTCCCGGTTCAATGGTGCGGCGATTGAATTCGCTTTCCCAGCGCGTGCGCTGTGGCTCGATGGGGAAGATGCGCAGGCGATATTGGCGCGGGCCGATCTGTTCGACCAGCGCCGGGTCGAGCCGGACGCGCACCTGCGACTGATACACGGCCTGCGCTGCCCCACGTGGAGCGACACGATACACGAACCGTTCACTACGTTCGGCACTGTTGCCCAGCCACACGCCGGTGATGACGGCGGACTCAGGCAGACTGAAGTAGTACACGACCTCCTGCCGTTCCGACGTGCGGTTTTGATAGACCTCGTACAGTTCGATCTCGGCCCAATCGCCGTGTTCGGTCACCGTCACTTCCTGCCGGTGCAGATGAATCTCGCGCTCATCCACCGCTTGCCATGCGGCGCGCGCCTGCTCGGGCGACCACGAAGAGCGGGCGGCGTTCACCACCGCGCGGCGCTCCGCTTTCACGATGGGCTGGTCGAAGAATCGCTCATACATTTCAGCCGCCCGCTGCGAGTCGCGGTTCATCACCCAGCCGTCACCCGCAATGTTCGGCACCGGCTCATACAGCACGGGGCGCGCCACCACTTCATACAGGCCTTGCACCTGAGCCGTCTCCTCAGTCGTCATTCTGAAGGCCTCCCAATAGAGGCTTTGGATATGCTGCAGTTCGCCCACCGCGCTGAGATAGCGAAAAGGTGCAAGAAACGAGTTGAGCAATCCCGCGCGGATGGATTCCTGCTGATTAAGCAGCGTGCGGGCCTCGGCGGGGCTGGTCGGTTTGTCCTTGAGCAAATCAAACGCCAGTTGTTGCGGCTGGCGAATGGTTAACGCAATCGCGGCGATGGTGACTGCAAAAACGCCTCCGACCACAGCCACGGAGCTGGGCAGGCCATGCCGCGTCATCAACACCCGCATCCCGCGCCACCACGCGCGGAGGTACAGCACCGGGATCGCAATCGGCATCAACACAAACAACGTGGCCGAATAAATGAAAAGCGTGAAGCCGAGCACAGAGAAGGGGAGCCAGGCCAAGCCACCATTGATCAGGCTGCGCCAAAGACCACTGAGCACATCTCCCAAATTTGCGAGCAACTCCATCAGCCCGCGCAGCCCGAGCACCGCGAAGGGCACTGCGTAAAAGGCAATCCACACGCCCACGTATACGCCGGTGAACAGTAGCAACGTCAGACCGAAGCCGCGCACATGCGTCAGGATTGTGCCGCGCGTGTCAATGTTCTGGTCCAGCAAATCCCACAGATACGTCAGCAATCCCAGCGCGGCGATGACGAGCAGCACGGCCACCGCCGGCATCAACTCGCGCACGGCGAAGAGCCGCACCGCCAGCAACAGCATCAGTGGCCCCTCCACGCCATAGCCCAGCGCGAAGAGACGCCCTGGCGAATGGCGCAGAAGCGTCGCGCCGAGTATCACGACTATGACGGGAACGACCGGAAGGATGGCCGCCGTGACGAGGAACACTTGCGGAATCTCGCCGGCCTGCGCGGCGACGATCATCTGCGGCAGCAGCAGCGGCGCGAAGCCCAACAACATGAAGGCGATGAAGATCACGTTCCACGACCAGAACAGGCCGTAGGCCCAAACATCGCGGCGCAAAAAGGGATTCATGGCAAGGCTCCTTCCGCGAAACGTCGGCTCATCGTGTCGTGCAAGGCCAGCGTCAAACTTTGCACAGCCGGATCATCCGGCTCAACGACCTCATCGAACAAGATCGAGACCAGCACCCACCGCTCGGGCGCCGGTGTCACATCGGCCCAGATGCGCGTGGCGTAATCGTCCGTTGTGCGGCTGGCGGATTGGAACCAGTGCACGGCGGAGTGTGCGTTCTTTCCCGCGTCGTCGCTCACGGCCACCACGCGCAGCGGGAAGCCGGCGCGCGCGAGCCAGGTGTGCGAGTCATCCACCTTCAGCCCAAAGACCTCGAAGCAGCGTTCCGGGCGATGATGGGCGCGCCACG
>JBQTJD010000796.1:0-4814 GCA_052387475.1 Anaerolineales bacterium
GGGATTGGGTTGTGGACGCGAATTCACCGATTCAGATCACTCTCCCCGGCGGGGAGTGGGTTGGGTTGTGGGGGGACTCTATTCATTTCATTGCCTCGCCCTCTGCCATGCCACCTCCAGCGCACGCTGGGCCAGCACGCCCGCCATGGCCTTGCGGTACTCGGCGCTGGCGCGAAAGTCGGAGTGTGGCTCGTAATCATTCGCCACCGCTACTCCGATCGCATTGAAGTCCGGCGCATCGAGGCCGCGCAGGATGTCCATCCCGTGAATGGGCGTCGGGCCGATCATCACCCGCGCGCGACCGTCCGATACGACAGTCACAGCAACGATGATGGACGCGTCACGCGGGGTGCGGGCCACGCGTTCCAGCGCGCCGCTTGTGCGCGCGGCGGGGCGGGCGAAACGCACTTCCGCCCACGGTTCCTTGGCCGGCGGCAGATGTGCGCCCAACGCTTCGAGCGCCAGCCGCAACTCCTGCGGCCCATCGGCCGAGGTGAGCGCGCCGCCGAGTGTGGCGATGTGGCGCAGACCGAGGTGCGCGGCCAGTTCGGCGGCTTCGCACACGATGCCGTTGGCAATGCCTTTCAATAATTCCGACTCGGCGATGTCCTGCAGCGGCGTGAGCGCGCCGATGTGGATGCCGGCCTCATCTTCGGTGATGTAACTCAACTTCAGCCGGCTCAAATCCACAACTGCATCTGCATCGGTATACGGCTCAACGCGCATGCGCGGGCGGATGAGCACGGGCACGATGTATTCGTCCGTGCGGCTCAATAGCTCGGATGCGGTGGCGAGGTTGGTGGGGCGGTGAAAATCCTTTATGGACATGGCACTCTATCGTATATGTCAGTTGCCGCGCGGCAGTCGGTTGCGCGTGGTGTTGGGCACATCTACTCCTTGGGTAACTGAGCCGGTCCAAAGACGGATCATATTTTGTCAGGAGACTTTTGTCCTCAGTGCTTGCTTCGATAGCTATTTGCCCCTACAAGCCATGTGGCCATACCTTGACGCACTACTGGCACCAGGTTGTCTGGAACTAACCAAAGAGTCCGTTGCTTGACCTTTCCGCGAATCTTGTCCGCCAATTGAGAGGCTTGATCATTCCACCAAGGATGCATCTTGAGATAGTCGCTAGGAGCCGATGGTCGAAAGGAAAGAGGAGTTGTGCTATCGGGATACCACTCGATTACGACCGCCCAACCATAGAACCCTGGATCAATTCCTCCTGTTGGGGAATAGAAAAAGACAACTGTATCTCCAGCTTTGGGAGATCGGCCTTTGCCAAGCTTGCTTCTGACAGGCCACGACCACCGCTCACCTTCCCATATCTCAAGCCGATAACGTTCGGGACTCCAAGTTGTAGGGCTAAGTTGATATAGCCATGTGCTCATAGTAAGCTCCTGTGATAGCGGGTGTCAAATCGGAAGCAGGCAGGCACTGATTTAGCCACTACTGCCTCTTATAGTGATACTGGCGCTTACGGTGAATGGTGTGTGTCCAAAAACGGATTGAGCAGATGCCGCTGTGCTCCGTTCAATCCGTAATCAAATCCGTTCTATCCGCTGACCGCGAACGCATCAATCATCTCATACGCATCGCCCATCGGGTACAGGATGGGGCAGGTGCAGCCGCGCCTGACGTACTCATCCACTTTGGCGCGCGCCTCGTCTGGTGTGCCGGTGGCGCTGATCTTGAGCACGAAGTCGTCGGGGATGTAATCCATCGCTTTCGCCACTTGCTCCTTCGTCGCCGGCCAGCCAAGGATGCTCTGCACTTTCGTGATCACATCATCGCTCACGCCCGAGGCTATGGCGATGTGCGGCTGTTGGGCGACGTATTGCGTCAGCAGCCACTTGGCATCGTATATGGCTTTGGCGCGATCATTGTTCACCGAACACACGACGAGTTGTGGCCGATCCAAATCGTCCACGCGGCGACCCGCTTTCTTCGCCCCTTTGTCGAGCAGTTCCAGCGCCTTGTCGTTGTACTCCGGCGCGACGCAGTAGTTTAACACCACGCCGTCGGCGATCTCGCCGGTCAGTTCCATCATCATGTCGCCGGTCGCGCCGATCATGATCGGGATATTGCGCGGCTCCTTGCGCCCGTGCACCACATCCAGCTCAATGCCCGTTACTTTGTGAAACTCGCCCTGAAAGGTGACGTTCTCCATCCGCAGCAAACGCCGCATCACCTCCACCGTCTCCTTCATCGCGAGCAGCGGCTTGCGGCGTTCGATGCCCACGTTCTTCGCCAGTGGGTCCCACCACGCGCCGATGCCGCAGATGATGCGGTTGGGCGCGAGGTCGTCGAGGGTGAGGAAGGTGGCGGCCAGCAGGCCGATGTTGCGCGTCCAATTATTGATGACGCCAGAGCCAACCTTGAGCTTGGTCGTGGTCGCGGCGAAGGCCGCCATTGGCACAATGGCGTCGCGCACGAGGCGGCTTTCCGCCTGCCACACGGCCTCGAAGCCTTTGCTCTCGGCGTATTGCGCGTACTTCATGCCGTCCTGCAACGTGTGCCGGTCCTGCAAATAAAGAGCGACGCGTTTAAGTGCCATGGGTATCTCCTGAACAAACTGTTGACCGTTCACTGCGCACTGTGCCAGTGAACAGTTATCAGTAAACAGTCAATTGCTGATCCACTTCCACAATCGCCATCGCCAGCGCCTGCACGCCGCGCGCCAGATGTTCGGGCAGCGTGTTCTCCTCCGGCGCATGGCTGCGGCCATCAATGCTCGGCACAAAGATCATGGCTGCCGGCGCGATGAGGGCCATGTAACTCGTGTCGTGGCCGGCGCCGCTGCTCATCACCATCGTGCGCGGCTCAAGTTGTTTGCACACGCCCAGCACGATCTCGTGCAGCCACTGCGGCGCGACGACCGACTCCATCCGCGTGCTTGTGATGACATCCAGCTTCACGCCGCGTTCGGCGCAGGCGGTGCGCGCGCACGCCATGAAATCTTCCCACAGCCCGTCGAGCAGGCGCATGTCGAGATGGCGGATCTCGGCCATCAGCATCACCTGGCCGGGGATGACGTTGCCCTGATTGGGGCTGGCATCCAGCTTGCCGATGGTGCCGACGGATTTTGGTTCGGCGCGACAAATGGCCTCCAGCGCCACAATCAACTGCCCCGCCGCCGCCAGCGCGTCGTGCCGCATATCCATCGGCCAGGTGCCGGCGTGATTTTCCGTGCCGCGCAAAATGACGCGCGCCCGCCGGATGCCGAAGATGCCGTCCACCGCGCCGAGCGTGACCGAGTGCTGATCGAGCACCGGGCCTTGCTCGATATGCAGCTCGAGATGCGCGACCACGTCACCCGCTTTCATCAGCGGCGGGCCGAGCCGCTCGGGCAGGCCGCCGCCCTCCATGATCGCGCGCTCCAGCGTCAGCCCGTTGACGTGACGCACAAGCCACTCACGATTGAACTGCCCGACGATGGCGAGGCTGCCCAGGCACGCAATCGCAAAGTCGTTGGCCTCCTCAGCAAAATAATCCACCACGCACAACGGATGCCGCAACTGTATACCCGCTTCGCGCAGCGCGCGCACCACCTCCAGTGGTCCCATCACCCCCAACATCCCATCGAAGCGGCCCGCGCCCATCACCGTATCGGTGTGCGAGCCGGTGAAGATGGGCGGCAATGCCTCCCGACCCGCGAGGCGTCCGATCAGGTTGGCGGCCTCATCCAGTCGCGTGGTCAAGCCCTCGGCCTCCATCTTGCGCCGGATCCACTGCCGCGCGCCGAGGTACGCCTCCGACGGGAAGCGGCGCGTCCAGCCGGGTGTGTCTGTTTCGGTGAAGGTCGCCAGCGCCATGAGGTCGTCCATCAGGCGTTGGGTGTTGATTTTGATCTCGGGCATTGCGTGTAGGGCGACCGGCCTAAGCGGCGCAACTAATGTTGCGCCAGCGACGTCGCCCTTACGAACGGGCGGCTTTGATGCGCTGATCCATTTCGGGGATCAGTTGCTGATGCTTGATCCACCACTCCGGGTCTCGTTGCGCGTCGAGCTCTTCCACCGTTTTGCCCTGTTGTTCGACCCACATGTAATACTTTAAATTTTGCCATTGGCGACGCATGTCGGGCGTGCCATCTTTGATCCAGTCGGTCTTCGCGCTGTGGAAGATGCCCTCGACGTACGCCGCCGCGCGTGCGTCGTCCATCGCGCCGTAGTCGTGGGCCATATCGGCCATCACCGAATGATAGCGGTCAATGGCGTCGGTGCAGATCGTCACGATCACATCGCGCTTGCCGAAGCGATAGTGCTTGGCGGTCTTGATCGCCCCGAGCACGTTGCATACGCCGCTGATGCCAAACAGCGTGCCGAGTTGCCGCGCCGTCTCCGCCGGGATGCCGTAACGTTTCGTCAGCACCTCCTGCCCGGCCTCATCCGACAGCACTTGCAAGCCCTTCTTGCACTCGATGTCGTCGAGGCACATGATGGCGTCCATGTTCAGCACGTTGTGAATCCACGTCACGTGCTTGTCGCCGATGCCCTGAATGTCGTGGCCGCCGTAGCCATTGTTGTACAGCGTCGGGCACTGAATGGGTTCGAGGCCGACGATTTTGTGGTCGGGGAAGACTTGCTTGATCCGGTCACCGGCGGCGATGGTGCCGGCGCTGCCCATCGCCGAGCAGTAGGCGGCGATGGAGCCGTCGCCGATGCCGCGTGCTTTCAATACCTCGGCCAACTCCACAATCGTGTTGCCGGTGACGTGATAGTGGAAGCGATAGTTGCCCATCACCTCGAACTGGTTGAGGATGCGGATGTTCGGGTCGCGGCGCAACTCCCACGTCTTGTCGTAGATTTCTTTGA
>JBQTJD010000797.1:0-2266 GCA_052387475.1 Anaerolineales bacterium
GGCGGGCGCAACGGGCCGGGTGCGCGCAACCATTGCGTGCACGGCAAAAATGAAGTGATTGTCGAGGACGTGCTGGACGTGCGGCCCTTCGAGTACTTCACCGTCGCGCACACACCACGAGGCACACCGGCCACCGTGCTGATCACGTTTTACTTCACGCCCGTCCCCAACGACGGCACTCATTTACAGATGACTTTGCGAGGGCAGGTGAAATCCATGCCGGACTTCGTGGGCCGGTGGCTGTGCAAATATGCGCTGGAGTTTCAACTCAAACCCCGCTGGGCGTTTGAGACGATTGATGTGTTGATCGCGCGCTCCCACGAAAACGATGTCCCGCCTGGCTGACCTCCTCGCCCTGCGCTCTGGTGAAGGCCGGCTGGCCGCGCTCGTCATTGGCGTGATGGCGAGCACGGCGGCGGGCAGCGCGCTCGGCGGAACCGGCATCGAGGCGCTGTTCTTCTCCCGCTTCGGCACGGAATATTTGCCCTACCTGTACATGGGGTTGGGCACGACGGCCTTCCTCACCTCGCTCGCCATCACCGCGCTGCTGGGCCGCGTGCGCCGCGAGACGCTGTATCTTTTCATCCCGCTCGGCATTGCAGCCGTGCTCATCGCTGCCCGCCTCGCCCTCCTGCTCAACCTCAACGGGCTGTATCCCGCGCTGTGGCTGGGCAAGGAAGTGCTCAACAACCTCATCGGTCTGATGAGTTGGGGCGTGGCCGGCGCGGTGTGCGATACGCGCCAGGCCAAGCGGCTCTTTCCGCTCTTTGGCGCGGGGCGCATCCTCGGCGCGGTGCTCGGCGGGCTGGGAACCGGGCCGCTGGTGGCCGTGCTCGGCACCGAAAACCTGCTGCTCGTGTGGGCGGCGGCGATGGCGGCGGCGTTTCTGCTGGCGCGGATGTTGTTGGCCGGTCACAGCCCGGCGCGGGCTGCGAGTCCGCGACGGGCCAAACGTCCTCAACCGAGCCTCATCACCGAGATGCAACGCGGCTGGCAATTTGTGCGCCGCTCACCGCTGATGCAGTGGATTTCCGTCGCCGCCATCCTGTTCTCAATTCTCTACTTCTCCATTGCATTGCCGTTTTCAAAATCAGCGACGGCCCAATTTTCCAGTGAGGCCGAACTTGCGGGTTTCCTCGGCGCGTTCAACGGGCTGAGCACCGCCGCCGCCTTCCTCGCCTCGCTCTTCCTCGCCAATCGGCTGTTCGCCCGCTTCGGTATCATGCGTGCCATCCTCGCCCTGCCCGTCATCTATCTCATCGGCTTTGGCGCGCTGGCCGTGTACGAGACCTTTCCCGCCATCGTCCTCTTCCGCTTTGTGCAAATGCTCTGGCTGATGGGCGTCGCCGACGCGGCCTATCAAGCCATGTTCAACGCCGTGCCCGCCGAGCGGCGCGATCAGGTGCGGGCCTTTATCGGCGGCGTGCCCGAGCAGGCCGGCACCTTCATCGCCGGGGCCATCCTCGTCATCGGCGAGCAGGCTCTGCCCTCCCAACAGCTCTATCTCGTGGGATTAATCGCGGCGGCGCTGACGGTGTTTGTGATCTGGCGCGCGGCCCGCGCGTATGGCGGCGCGCTGGTGGAGGCGTTGCGGGCCGGCCAGCCGCAACTGTTCTTCTGTGAGGAGGAGCCGTTCGGCGGATTCCAGCGCGATGCCGCTGCCGTGCAGGTCGCGGTTGAAGGCATGTCGCACGCCGACCCGATTGTGCGGCGCATGGCGGCGGAAATCCTCGGCAATCTATCCGTGCCACAGGCCACCGACCGGCTCGTCGTGGCGCTGAACGATGCGGATACGCAAGTCCGCGCCGCCTCGCTCAAAGCCCTTAGCCGGGCTGAGGCCGCGCCCGCGCTGCTCGAAGTCGCCGCCTGCCTGCGCGACCCGGAACCCGAAGTGCGCGAGCAAGCCATCGAGTCGCTTCAGACGCTTGCGCGTTATCCCACCGGCCTCGTTGCCCACCTCCAGCCGCTGCTCGCCGACTCCGACGCAGGCGTGCGCGCGCGAGCGGCGGTCGGCCTCATCCGTAATCCCTCACCCCTAATCCCCAGTGAGGGGTTAGGGATTAGGGATTCGGCGCGCGATCTGCTTCGCAGCATGGCGATGCTCGGTGAAATGGATGACCGGGTGCAGGCGTTGCGGGCGCTGGGTCAGGTGGGCGATGTGGAGGCGTTCGCGCTGGTGACGAACGAATTGGCCGATACGCAGTCGCCGGCGGCGGTGCGCCGGGCAGCGGCCACCACGTTGGGGCGCGGCTCGCCGGAAGTGATC
>JBQTJD010000798.1:0-28268 GCA_052387475.1 Anaerolineales bacterium
TGCCGAGCCGTTGCTGGGCCAGCGTGATGAGCTGATCGGTCAGCCCACTGTGCAAGGCTTCAATGATCGGGCCATAGAGCCAACGACCCTCCAAGGCATAGGCCGCGCCGCGCATGGTTTTGAATCCGACCGTGGCCGCATGGGATATCACTTCCTCGATGAGCCGTGTCTTGCCGATGCCTTGCTCACCCACGACAAAGACTGAATGCCCCTTGCCACGCCAGGCCTGGTTGAGCAGATTGATCAGCAACTCCATCTCGCTCTCGCGCCCGATGAGCGGAACACGCCGCGCCCCATCCTCCGCCGTCGGCTCAACGAGCGGAGTGCTTTCGCCGGTCTGGGCGCCGCGCAGGATGCTCTCATACACCGCCGTGGTCTGCGCCGTTGGCTCCATGCTCAGATCGCTGTGTAGAAACTGGCGCAATTGTTGATAGCGTTGCAGAGCTTTATAGCGTTGGCCCGTTTGCGCATACAAACGCATCAAGTCCCGCAGCGCGCCTTCGCTGTCGGGTTCAACCTGCAGCAGGGCTTCGAGAGACTCGGTCGCCGGCTTCGGCTCGTTGCGCTCGAGGTGCAGGGCTGCCACTTGTCGCAGCACATCGGCGTATTCCTGCTGAAACTTTACACGCCAGCGGGCGGCCCAATCGTCGTAGGGGTCATCCGGCATGAAGTCGCCGGCATAGACCGCCAGCGGCGCGCGGTTGCGCTGCAAATCGTGCCACGCCTCACGCGCTGAACCAATCAGACGGCTGAACTCCTCCACATCCACCCAAGCCACCGCATCTGGCCGCAGCCGCAACATATGGCCGTCGTAACTGATGTAATTCGAAACGTCACGCGGGCCGAGGTCTGGCTGAAGCACGCGCCGCAACACAAACAAGGTGCGGTGGAAATTGTTGCTGGCGGCGAATGGGGGTTTGTCCGGCCACAAGGCCTCCATCACCTGTTCGCCCAAAATCTGGCGCTGGGGCGCCATGAGCAGGAGCTTGAACATTCGCTTCGCTTTTTGGCGTTGCCAATCGGCTTCGGTGATGAGCCGCTCGCCGCAATACACGGCGAAGCGGCCCAGGGTGTAGACCTTGAGTGGCGCAGACGCGTGACTCGTGCGTGGGGTTGAGGACGGCTGGATCAACATGCCAATGATGGGCCGCTGAGGCACAACGCTGTGGGCCGTGGGCCAACCGCGGTGACTTCAAATTGGATATAGGCTGTAGTGCGATTATGCCATAGTTCACGAATTGACCTGCAATAAGGTGCGTGGCACGTCTGCCAATCCAAAACTGCGCATTTCAGATGGGCCACGCACCTGGACAGCGCTCATTGATCTATCCACGCGCGTCGAAGGGATTGAAAGTGTCATCAGCGCGGCGAGCGAGGTGGACAGCAGCAGCGACTTGATCCACAAACTGTGGGCAGAGACCGACGTGCTGGCGATAGTCGAGCAACTGATCAAGAGCAGCTGCCGAAAGGTGTGCGGCAATAATCGGCTGATCAAGCAACGTTTGCCTGAAGGAACGGCCCGTGGCCGCAGCCTCCATCGCCGTTCGATAGACCAACTCGTGCGCCGTCTGTTTGCCGAGGTGTTTGGCCAACGCCAGCATCACATTTTCAGACAGGATGGCGCCGCCGGTCGCCGCGAGGTTGGCCGCCATCCGTTCCACATCAATCACCAAATTGGCGCACAGCGTTTTGCTCAAGCGCAACAATGTGCCCAGCATCCCACACGTCGGCCCGAGGATGGCCCACTCCGTTTTCCAACTGCGGCCATCGCGTTCATGTTCGTGCACCAGGCTCTCGGTGAGGGCCTGCGACTGATGGCGAATCAAACGCGCCAGCGTGCCGAGGTGCTCGGCGATTTCAGGGTTGCGCTTGTGCGGCATGGTGATACTGCCCACGGTGTCAGCGACAAACCCCTCCCGAATCTCGCCAATTTCTGGCCGTTGCAAGTTGTAGACCTCGTGGCCGATTTTGTCGAAAGTGGCGGCGATGAGCGTGAACGCATTGAGCAACTCGGCCTGTGTGTCGCGGGCCGTGATCCATGAAATGATGGCGGGCCGCAAACCGAGGCGCGTGAGGAAGTTGCGTTGCAGTTCCAACCCGCGTTCACCGTATGAAGACAGTGACCCGACGCCGCCGGCGAGTTGCCCTTCGCCCAAACGCTGTGAGATTTCTTTCAAGCGTTCGATATGCCGCCGGATCTCAGCCACCCACACGGCGAGTTTGTAGCCAACCGTGATGGGCAGACCGGCCTGCCCGTGCGTGCGCCCAATCATCGGTGTGTGGCGGTGTTCAATGGCAAGTTTGAGCAAATCCGCTTCGATCTGCCGCAAGTCTCGAAAGACGATGTGCCAGACCTGTTTGAGCGCGAGGGCAGTAGCGGTGTCCGTGATGTCTTGCACCGTGGCCCCGAAGTAAACCCACTCGCCTGAGTCACCCCGGCAGAGCTTCTTCAATTCGCGGATGAGGCCAAGCGTGGAGTGGCCGGTCGCAGCGTAACCCCGTTGCACGGCGGCCAGATCCAACAACGCTATATCGCACACGCGCTTGATTTCGGGCGCAGCTTCTTGTGGGATGAAGCCCAGTTCGGCTTGCGCCTCGGCCAGCGCGGCGATCACATCGAGCCAGCTCTGCAAGCGCGGCACGTCGTCGAAGATGGCCCGCATCTCATCGGTGTGCCACGCGTCGCCGTAGATCGGCGAGTCCATTATGTGGGTGGGCATAACGTCCTCGCAGTTCTCAGCAGAACCTCCTCGGCCAGCGTGATGCGTTGCCGCTGTGACGCCGCCCGCTCGGCGTGCTCATCGGCTGTTTGCCGGAACGCGGTGAGCATGGTGTGTAAGGGTTCAGGCGCGGCCCCGCCCACTGTAGTGCGCGTCGCTACGATTGCGCGCGGGTCGAGAATACTTTCCAGTGTGGCGGCGTCCATCGTCAGTGCGCGCTCAATCACCACTTGCGCGGCTTCGTCGAGCAACGCGGCGTCCAATCCGCGACCGGCTTCCTCGGCCAGGCGCACTGCTCGCGCCACGATGCGGTGTGCGGTCTGCGCCGTGACTCCGCTGTGCATCATAATCACTTCGGCCAAATCGGTCGCGCCGCTAAACGCCTCACCGGCGCGTTGAGCCATACGCTCGACGTCAACGATCATCTCGCTGATGACTTCGGCCAACAAGCGCAAGGCGTTGGCGGTGGTGCGCAAAGCGTGTGGCACTGCGCTGTACGCAAAGATGCGATTTTCCACCTGGGCGGAGGGGGTCATTTGTCCGGCGGCCACGCTGACGAACTGGCCGAGCAGTTCACGCGCCGCGCCGCGCACGTAGGCGAGGCTGTACGGATTTTTTTTGTTCGGCATGATGACGCTGATGCGCGCGTGCCGGTCAGCCAGCTCGATAAAACCAAACTCGTCCGTCGCCCACAACAGCAGGTCCTCGGCCAGCCGGTCGGCATTCGCCCACAGCGCGGTCAGCGCGCCCAACACTTCAATCGGCGCATCTGGCCGCCACATCGCATCGCGGGTGTGTTCAGCGACGCGCGCGAAGCCCAACAGTTGCGCCACGCGCTCGCGGTTGAGGGGCAAGCCGGAGCCATTGGTGCTACCGATGCCAGCAGGGCATTCATCCACATGCTCGAAGGCCAAGCGCAAGCGATCAAGATCACGAACCAGGGGCGCGGCGAAGGTGAGTAAATAGTGCGCGAGCGAAGTCGGCTGTGCGATTTGCAGATAGGTGTAGTCCGGGAGGAGGGTAGTGAGGTGTTGCTCGGCCTGGGCCATCAGTGCGCGCAACAATCCAATGGCCGCCGTTGAGGCTTCGAGCAACGCGCGGCGTACCGTGAGCGTGAATCCAACCGTCGCTGATTCGCGCCGCGCGCGACCAGCAGCCAGCCAGCCTACTGCCTCTCCGCATTGTTTCCGCAAGAGATGTTCGTGGTTGGAATACGGGTCGCCGAGCGCGGGGTCGAACGTCAACTGTGTGACCGGCGTTTCGTACAAAGTGAGAAGTGCGTATAAGAGCGCGCCGCCGTCCGCGCGTGGAATAACGGCCTGCTCGATGAGCATGACGACATGCGCGAGGTCGGCCAGGCTCATGCCCTGATGCAGCCACGGCCCATAGGCCGCTTCCTGCGCGAAGGCCGTCTGCACCAGCGCGGGCGAGGGCGGTTCGCGCAGCCGGTCTCCGACGCCGAGGACGGCTCGGTCAGCGTTCATCGAGCCACTCAGCCCGTCGAAACTTCGCCATTAATATGGAGGTTCGGCGCAAGATGGCGCAGAGTGTCAAACCGCAGCCCGCGCCGTAGTGCTTCCAGCCCGAGCACGTCGGCGGGGCGGACATTGCCGAGGTTGACGTTCGGCCCGAAGTGGGTGATGAGGGCGGTCTGCTGTCTGGGCAACGGTGCTTCCCACATGACATGCTTTTCATAGCCGAGTAGTTGTTGCTCCAGCGCGGCCAGCCGCTCACTGCGGATGTTGCCTGTTCCATCGTAGATGCCGACGCCGGTGCCCGACTCGCGCGCTTCGATGATGACGAGGCTCGCGCCCGCCTGCAAGTCGGCGATCAGCTGCTCGCACAGCGCCGCGATGGGAAACTCGGCGCGCACATCTTTCTTACCCACCTCAGTGATGACTTTCAACCCGGCGTCCAGCGTGCGCTGAATCGCCTCGCGCCGCACGGCGGGCGACAGTTCCAGTGTGCCGTCGGAGATTTCAATCGCCGTGAAGCCGAGGGCCTTGGCGCGTTGCACGTACTCGGAGAAGACGTGTTGGGCCAGCATGATTTCGGCCAGCGTGCCGCCGGGGTAGGCATCAACCTGATGGGCGCGTAGCATCTCGGTTTTGCGTTGCACAAAGTCGGCGCTGAGCAAAGCCGAGGTGCCAAAGCTGAGTTTGACCTGATCGAGGTAGTCGCCGACCATCGTGAGCAGGTCGGCCAACTGAGTTAGCCCCTGGCAACGGTCAAGCGCCATTGTCAGCCCGTGCGGACGAGGTTTGATGTGTTCGCGCACCGGCGCAAGGTCGGTGAGCAAATCGCCCCATGCGTTGAGATGAATATCGGCCGCGCTATCGAGGTGATTATGAGTCGTGTTAGTCATGGTCATCATTCCCTTCTCAACACCCATCACCCGCTTCGGTCGCGTTGATGGGTACAGCCTGTGTCAGCGCCTGCAACGCCGCCTCGACGTGCTTGAGTGAAGCGCCCCAGGGTACGATGACAAGGCGGTCTTTCACTTCGATATCGAATTCGAGCATACAGCACTTGGTCAGCGTCAGGCGGTCATCCGCTTGGACCCGATTACGCGGGCAGAAGTCTACGCGGGGAGCATCGGCCTCCCCGTAGAAGTGCCGGTGGATCTGGCAACTGCGCTCACAGGCCAGCATCGTCCACTCGCGGCGCTCGGGGCGTTCATCCAAAAAAAACGTTGGCACGTTCAATTCCAAACCAGCCGCGCGGCACGGCACGAGATAGGCTTCCGCCGGCGCTTCGTGGGCCAGCACGTACAGGTCAATCAAATCCGGTAGCAATTCGATCGCGGGCAACTCTGCATAACCGAGCACCTGCTGGGCCATACGCACTAATTTCGTTGAAGCGGGTGGAACCACATCCACCACGCGAATGGAAATAGGCGCGGGCTGATGGATGAAGTTGACGTGGCTATCTAGGCCGCGCACGACGAGCGTGGCGTCCGGCGTGAGATTAAGCGTGCGCGCTTTCGCGGCCAGCGCGCTGGGGTTGGCGGTATCAATCGTCGCATCCTCGACCCAGTGACAGTGCGGGGGCAACGCAATGACGCGCGCCGCTGTGATGGGGCTGAACAGCGGCGCTTCCTCGGCGCGCTCCACCTGCGCGATGGCGCAACCACCCGCGCCGTGCAGGATGATGAAGCGCGTACGACGATAGGCCTCGCGGTTAAGCAAATGGCTCAGGATGGCCGTCTCCGTCAGCGCGCCGTTGTACGGTTGTACGCTCACCTGCCGGTAGGGCAGCGGCACAAAGTTGCGCAGGAGCGGTTCGGTGAGGCTAGGCATGTTCCCTCATCCAGCGCTGATAATGTTGCTCGTGCGCAATGGCTGTGTTGGCCCAACTGTAGGCTGTCGCGGTCGGGTAGCCGCCTTGCACGAGACGGTCGCGTAACGGTTCATCGGTCACGAGACGAAGTAGCCGGTCTGCGATGGCGGCCTCGTCCAAAGGATTTACGAGTAGGGCGTTCTCGCCGTCGCGCAGATACTCGCGGAAAGTGGCGGTGTCGGAGGCCAGCACGGGCAAACCGGAGGCTTGCGCCTCCAGCACCACCAATCCCCAGCCCTCCTTCACCGAGGGAAACGCCAGCACATCCGCCGCGTGATACAACGCAGGGAGATCGGCGTCCGGCACGATGCCCATCAAGCGTATATCGGTATCGGTCTTGAGCGGCGAGCGGGCCAACAGCTCGAAAAACTCGGCGCGATAGGGCGTGTAATCGAGCAGGGTCTCGCCCCCCGCAAGCCACAGCACGCTCCGGCGTCCAGCTTGCTTGAGCCGCTGATGCACGTGCTCAAATGCGTTGAGGATGCCAATCGTGTTCTTGCGCGGCTCAATGCCACCGATGTTGAGAAAGACCAGCTCATCGCCCACGCCGAAGCGCTGACGCGCTGCTTCTCGTTGTCCGTTCTGCGGCGGGCAGTAGCGCGTGAGGTCCACGCCATTGTAGATGACCGCGCACTCCACGCCCACTTCGTCGCGCAGGCGCTGCTGCCAATAGCCGCTGACCGTAAAGCAATGATCAGGCCGCACAAACGAGTCGTTTTGACATTTGATCAACGTCGGCGTCACAAAGTCATCAATGTGGTGGATGGTACGGATAAACCACGGCAACTTGCCATCCTCACGCAATCGCCACAACGCGTTGGCCGAGACGCAATCTTGCGCGTGATAAATGTCAAACTGCTCCGCTTCTGCCCGACTGAGATGCTCGTAATAGGTCTGGATGTAATCCAGAATTTTGTCATCCAGATTCATGTCGTCCGGGGGGTGCACGTAGGGGATGGTGGTGTGCCGCACGGCTAGCGGGCGAAAGAACCCGGTCTTGTCTTTGCCGAGGGCGAAGATGTGCACCGAGTGCCCGCGCGCGGCCAGATGTTCGGCCAGCGCCAGTGTGTGCACCACGCCGCCACGCGGCTTGGTGGAATACGTGAAGAGCGCGATATGCAGTGGGCGTTGGGTAGCCATATTGATTACGAAGAACTCTTCTTCTTGGATTTCTTGGCGCTTTGACCCGGAGAGACTTCTTTCTTACGCGCCTCCGCCACCGCCTGCCGCAGGTCTTCGGGCGAGTCGCCAGCGCGCACGCGCTGGGCCACTTCCTCAAAGCCGCGCCCAGGGTCAATGCCCGCATCATCGTAGGAACGCGCCACATGCTCCATCGCCTTTCGCGGCTCAACGCGCTGTAGGTTGCCCGAGCTTTCCGAAGCCGAGCGACTAACCCGAATGCGGGCCGGTGTGGAGAGCAAGCGGCTCAACCGCACACTATTGCAGTGTGGGCAGCGGGGCCTCTTCTCGACTTTTGAAATAGTCGAGAACAAGAGCGATGACTGTTGGCCGCAGGCTTTGCACTGGTATTCGTAGATGGGCATGGCGTCTACATTTTTGACGGTGACAGATTATGACTTACGTAGTTGAGCGATTGCGGCTCGCCCTAACCCCGGCCCACACCCCGAGGGAGTGGGCCGGGGTGTGGGCGAAATCTCGGCTACTTCATGACTCTCAGGTCAATGAAACGATTTTACTCCCCAATCGCGGCGGCCGCGCGGGCGGCTTGGGCGTTGGTGGGTAGTACTACTGCTCCAACTGCGCGCAGTTTGCGTTCCTGCTCGTCGAGACCCTGCGGGTCTTGGGCCGTGCCGCAGACGTGCGCGACGACGGAAAGATAACGGCCCGCCGCCTCGGCCTTCGCTTTGGCTACGCGGATGGAGTGCGCCAATTCACCGGCCGGATCATCGTGTGAGCCGTAGCCGATGACGACATCCATCAGGATGACGGCCACCTCGGGGTCATCCGCTTCGCGGGTGATGCGCTCCTGCCGCAGGCGCGGGTCAATCATCGGGTGCGGGCGCCCGCGCGTGAACTCTTCCTCGCCCATATCCACACAACAGTGACCCTTGCTGCGCCACGCATCCTCCAACGCCCACTCCGGCGCAAAGGCGATATTGGAGTACACGCCGCCGAATTTTTCAATCAATAAGTCCATCGCTTCATCACACAAGCTACCGCCGGAATACAACCCACGCACAAAACGTCGGCCCGGTTTGAGCCTAGCGCGCTCACCCGCGACGAGGCGTGTGAACTCGGCGTCGGTGAGCGAATAGGTGCACGCCGAATCGCCCCGCGCCACTTGCAACACTTTTTCGGCGGTGTCTTCGATGGTGTGCGTGAAGTGGATGCCCTCGCGCTCGCCGCTCTCTTTGCGGCCCAGGAAGTTGACGATGATGGGTTTGCCGCTGGCGCGCGCCGCCGCCAACACGTTGGGCAGCACCGAGGCCTGCGGCGGCTTGGAGATGATGGCGATGATTTCAGTCGCCGGGTCAGCGGCCAACATGCCGATGCCTTGCAACATCATCAGCCCGCCGATTTTCTCGGAGAGGTCGCGACCACCCACGCCGATGGCCTGTGAAACGCCCAGGCCGCCTCGGTCAATGAGCGTGGAGAGTTCCTGCAAGCCGGTGCCCGAGGCGCCCACGATGCCGACCGGTCCGCGCTTGAGGGCATTCGCAAAGGCCAGCGCCGCGCCGTTAATCACTGCCGTGCCACAGCCGGGGCCCATCATCAGCAAGCCTTTGGAAACGGCCAATTGCTTCAACGTGAGTTCATCATCAATTGAAACATTGTCGCTGAAGAGAAAGACATGTTGGTTGGCGTGCAGGGCTTTGGCCGCTTCAAGCGCGGCGTACGCGCCCGGCACGGAGATCAGCATAAGATTGGAGGCCGGTTGCTGGCGGAGCGCGCGGTCGAATGTGCGCGGGGTGGGGGCCGCTGTTGCGCCGTTGGGCTTGCTGGCGGATGTGACCAGCAACCCTTCGGCGGACGCAACAGCTTGCTCAGCAGCGGCGGCGTTTTCCGCCTCCACCACAATAAAGAGGTCGTTAACCCCGGCGCGTTGCGCGTCGTCGGTCAGTAGTTTGGCTTCGGCCAGCACGCGTTTGTTGGCGTCGGTTCCCATCGCGACGAACGCTTGGCGCACGCCGCTTAGGCCGGATAGCGTTTGCGACAGCCGCATCAGCTTGACCGAGTCTTGATAAAGGCTGGACTTGAGGAGTGTTAGAACTGCCATGTGTCTTGTCCGCGTACTTCGATAGTTTCGTTTTGAGCGTTTGAGCGGCGGCCTGCATCTCTTTGCGCGTCGTGAATTCCTGGCTGGTCTCGGTCAGTTTGGTATCGCCGCGCGGCTTGCCCGTCAGTGGGTCAAGCAGCAGCGGCTCGATGATGTAAATTAGGCCCTTCTCCCAATCCAAATCGCTCCACGTACGCACGCTCAGGCCATCCGGCAAATGCATCTCCAGCCGGTGCGCGAATTTGCGCCCATACCGCTGTTGCTCAAGGTCGTACACCACTATCCACCCAGAGGCGTGCGCGCCCGCCTCGGCCATGTGTTGCAACCATGCGCGACGAGCCTGATCTTCCTCCAGCTCCTGCACCCGCAGATAAAAGGCTGCGCCTAATGCCTTTTGGTAATTGATAAACATCACACGCGGCGTGTTGAGCGTCTCGGCGATGGGGCCGACGTAATTGGAGCCGATGCGCTTGAAACGCGTGATGAGCTTTTCAACTGTGGTCAGCGACCTCAGCGTATCGGCAATGGCCCGCACGAGGCGAATGCCGAGGATGTACACCTCCGCATCGCCGAGCACTTCGCGATAATAGTCAGCTTCAATTTTACGTAGCTCGGCGACATAGGCCTTAAGTTCGCGCTGAGTCATTGCGGTTCGATCTGGACAACGTTCGATGGGCGAGGCAAAGCGGTGGCGACGCCCCACGTATGCGCCAGCGCAATGAGCGCAGCATCGAACAGGCCCACCGGCACACGCGCCACGCCTGTGCCGATTTGTCCAACGGTTGGGCTGGTCTCGTGCAGGACGCCGGTAGTGATGAAGGGAACTGTGCGCGTCTCCACCACGCCGCGCACGTCCACACCTACCGGCGTGTTCTGCCCATCCATCGGCGGCAGGCTGAATTTGGGATGGCGGCCCACGGTGATGTCGTTGAGCGCCTCCACCGCCGCTACCTCGTCCGCCAGTGAACCGCCGACGAAGGTAGCCACAGTCGGCGCGCCCGCAATCGCCATCCCCCCGAGGCCGCACGTCTCGATGATGGCGCTATCGCCAATGTCGCCCGCCGCATCGTTCAGGCTGAAGCCGGTGTAATACACCGCCTCATCCATCGGCGAGACCGGCGCGACTAGCCACTCATTCCCCAGGCCGCTCACGCGCAACATGAAATCTACGCCGTTGCGCGACATGGCCGTGACGACGGTGCTGTGCGGCACGCCGTGCGCGGCATCCATCACGCACTTCACCGCCGCCATCGTCCACGTGAGGAAGAAGTGATTGTTGCCATCGGCGAAGCGCACGAACTCGGCCACAGCGTTGGGCGCGACCCCGGCCTCGAGCATGGGCGCGGTCAGCCGCTTGACGAGCAACGCCGTGCAGGCCGCACTACGTGCGTGGCATTCGTCGCCCATCTGCAAGCCTTGCGCGACGATGTCGAAGACATTGAGCGGGCCGTGCTTGCCCAGCGCCGCCTTCACCGCCGGGGCTAGCGTGTCCCGTATCCATTGTAGTCGCTTGAGCGTACCGTCATCGAACAGGCCGAACCACAGCGTGTTGCCACGCCCTTCGTTGAACGTGGAGTAGCTGTAGGCGCCGAAGGTGGCATTGCAGGCCACGAGCACCGGCATCGAGGGCGAGATGACGCCCGTCATCGGCCCGACCGCGTTGTAGGCGTGATTGGGCACGAGACGCACTGCGCCGCTTTGCACGAGCGCGGCGGCGGCGGCGTTGCTCGCCGCCCAGCCCTCGAATTGAATCGCCCCCATCACCGCGCGCTGCTGCGGGCCGCACATTCGCTCCCAGGCGATTGGCGGGCCGGCGTGGGTGATGGTTTGGCCCTCGAGGCCCAGCGCGTCGCGCGCCGAGACCACATCCACAATCTGCGGCACGGACTCGGTGATGCGGCGCAGCACTTCGCGATTGGCGGATTCAATCTTTTCATGCAGAGCGGCATCGGTGTAGATTGTTTTGAGAATGGCGGCGAGGGCTTCGTTGCCGTCTGCTGGTGGCCGCCAATCGAGCGCCACGACGGGGACGCTTTGGCGTTGCAGGGCTTCCGTGAAGCCGCCGATGCCGGCGGTGATGACGGACAACTGGCTTTGGAACAACGTCGGCTCAGCCATATCAGGCGGGTGTGGTCACAAGGGCCGCGCTGGAATAATGGATAGTGCAGCCGGCGCGGAGGGTGTTGCTAACGAAGCAGTAGCGGCTGGCCTGCTCGACGAGCGGCGCCAATGACTCTTGCGGCAGGTCAGCCTTGATATGCACGAAGATGTCGTGAAAACGGAACTCCTGCATGTCCTTCTCTGCGCCAACATCTACTTCGATTTGGGTGAGGGTGATACGGCGCTTGCGGGCGACGTGGGCGACGGCCAGACACATGCATGAGCCGACGGCAGCCAGCAACAGCTCGGTGGGCATGGGGCCGGTGTCCTGGCCGCCATATTCGGGTACCTCATCACCTTGAATGTGATGGCGACCACGCACCTGCACGTCGGTGCGATACTCGCCCAGCCACCGCA
Source organism: Anaerolineales bacterium (assembly GCA_052387475.1). Taxonomy (GTDB): domain Bacteria; phylum Chloroflexota; class Anaerolineae; order Anaerolineales; family UBA6663; genus JANWXR01. The sequence goes on from JBQTJD010000798.1 coordinate 11,815, forward strand.
CGACGACGCGGCGGCGCGGGTCCTTCTCACTCACCTTTGGTTTTCTCCCACGGGCGGGCCGGCCAGTGTTGTTCTTGATGAACGAAGAAGAACGAGAGCAAACGCTTCTTGACGGGCCAGGGCGTGAGTTTGTAGCCGGGCAAAAAGATCAAGGGCAACAGTGAGTAAATCAGACCCTTCTTCGGCGCGGGCGGCATGCCACTGCCCGGATATTTTTGCAACATCTCGCGCTGGGCGACCTGCGTCAGATACGCCTCTGTGATCATGCGGAACTTCTGCATGAAGGTCGGCGGAGCGGGGTGCTTGGTGGTGATGGGCATCGCTACTTTCCCTGCTGTTTCAGCACGTTGAGCAGATTCTTGGCGCAGGTCGCAATCGGTTCGTTGAGCGCGCCGATGGCGGGCGAGTACACGTTCTCCATCGTCGCCAGTTCTTCTACGGTCGTGTCTTTGCGGATGGCGAACGCCAAAAAGTCGGCGCGTTCCTTCACGCCGTCGCCGCCGGTAAATTGCGCGCCGAGGATGCGATGCGTCTGCGGGTCGCACAACAATTTCACCATCATCTTCTCGTGCGAGGGGTGATAGCGCGCGGCGGTGATGCCCTGCCCGGTGGCGGCCACATACGGCGTGCCGGTCGCTTTGGCCAGCGTCTCCGAGATCAGCGCGCCGCCGACCTGCACCTTCACGCCCAACCCCCATGGCACGTACACCGGCTGATACGACACATCGCCGCCCGCCGCATTCGTGCCCGCCGTGCGCCCTTCGGCGTAGGCATATGTGCCTTGAATCAAATTGATGGGGATGTTGAGCAGGCCGTGCATCGTTTCCACGCAGGCCCCGGCGGCGTACACGTTGGGCACGTTCGTCCGCATGTGGTTGTCCACTACGATAGCGCCCGTCGAGCCGGTTTTCACGCCGATGCTTTGCGCGAGTTTGGTGGCGGGCCGCATCGGCGCGACGAGGAAGGCCATATCGGCTTCGATTTCGCCGTTGCTGGTCTGCACGTGCGAGAGTTTGCCGTTCTGGCCGCGAAAACCGGTGAGCGTGGTGCCGAAGTGCATCTGCACATGCTCGTGGTCAACCAGATAATCTTGCAATGGCTTCATCATGTCCGGGTCAGCGAAGTCGGAGAGCAGCCAGCCACCGGCCTCCACCAGATGAGTCTCGATGCCGCGTTTCGGCAGTGCTTCGATCAATTCTACGCCCAACGGCTTGGCCTGCCAGACGACGGCCTTCTTCACGTAATCCAGTTGCTTCTCAATCTCCATGGCGCGGCGGATATTCTTGATGAAAACCACGCCTCCCAAATCTGTGCCGGGCACATCGGGCACTTCGTATTCCCAGCCCGTACACAGGATGAGGATGTCAAAGGGGAACTGTTCGCCGATGGTGGAAGTGACCACGCACTGATTGATATCAATCCGCTCGACAACGACCTCGGTGCGTAGCTTGAGGCCCATATCGGCGTAAAACTCTTTGCCCTGCAGAAAGAGTTTGTTCATGGACTCGACCTCACGCCCGAAGACGTAGGGGATGCCGCACGGGCTGTAGGCAATGTCCTCGAACTCGGTGAGCAGGGTGACGTCAAGTGAGCGGTCGGTTTGGATGGCGAGGGTGGCCGCGCCCGTTCCGGCGCTCCCGCCCCCGATGACGACGACGCGTTTGGCCATAGGGTTACGATGTCCTTTCGATGCGGGTGCCGGTTTCCCCGGCCAGCGCGCGGCTGAGGTTCTCTGGATTGGTGATAATGGCGGCCAGGCCGCCACGCTCGATGAACTGTAGCGCGGCTTCAATCTTTGGCCTCATGCTGCCTTTAGCGAAGTGGCCCTCGGCCAGATACTGTTGCGCCTCAGCCATCGTTAACCGGTCGAGCCATTTCTGATTCGGCTTGTTGAAGTTGATGGCGACTTTCTCGACGGCGGTGGCGATGACGAAGACATCGGCGGGGAGGCTGTTGGCCATTAACGCGCCGCCGTAATCCTTGTCAATCACCGCTTCCATCCCAATCAAGTCGCCGTGTTCATTCTCAATCACCGGGATGCCGCCCCCGCCGACGGCGATGACGACGAAGCCCTGATCAATCAACGCCTGAATGGCGTCGCGCTCGAGGATACGTTGCGGTCTGGGCGAGGCGACGACGCGCCGCCAACCGCGTCCGGCATCCTCCACCATTGACCAGCCTTCTTTTTCCATCTTCACTTTGGCGTCGGCCTCGGACATGAACGAGCCAATGGGTTTGGTCGGCTTTTGAAAAGCCGGGTCGCTTTTTTCCATAATCACTTGCGTGACTACGGTGATTGCCTGGCGATTAATGCCGCGACGCGCGAACTCGTTGTGCAGCGCCTTTTGGAACATGTACCCAATCGCGCCTTGCGTATCCGCGCCACAGGAGTCGAGCGGGACTTCGTGCAACTCGTGGCGCGCAAGTTCCGAGCGGCGCAGGATGAAGCCGACCTGTGGTCCGTTGCCGTGCGTGATAACGACGTTCCAGCCGGTCTGCACCATCTCGGCAATGTGGCGCATGCATTCCACTGCGGCGGCATATTGATCCTGTACCGTGCGGCGCTTCTCATCCAGAATCAGCGCATTGCCACCCACGGCGATGACGGCGATTTTGCTCATGTGTGTCCTATCCAGATTCCGATTTGGGAATTGGAGACAAACCCATAAATGTCTCTTGGGTGAAATCCCACAACAGCGCGGCCTCATGATCACGTCGCACGTTCACTTGTGGGCTGGCGATGATTGTGCCAATCGGTGCGCAACTGATGGCGTGCTGCGCGAACTGAGCCCGCACCGCCGCCACATGTTGCGGGCGCACACACAAGATGAAGCCGTAACTCGGAAAGGCTATCAGCCAATCGAAGTAACGTTCGCGCGCGGCGTCCGGCACGGGCAGGGCGCTTAGATCAATCTCAGCACCGACGCCGGAAAGCTCGGCCACCATCAACAATGAGCCGAGCGCCCCGGCCATACTGATGTCGCGGGCGCAATCGCACCAGCCGCGCTCGGCAAGCATTGGGAGCAGTTCCAAATCGTAGCGCAGTTCTGTGTCGGCCAGATGCGCCGAGCAATCCCAAAAAGCAAAACGCGGATGAAACTGTCCGCGCAGATTGATGACGTGCAGAACAATATCGCCAGGCCACGCATTGAAACTGCTCAGCACTTTGTTTGCCCGACCCAGAATACTGGCTGAAACCGAAGTGACTGGGCCGGTGGCAGTCAGATGTCCACCGACGAGGGCTACTCCGTACCGCTGGCACCCATCCCGCAAGCCGCGCAGAATTTCGCTCGCCACGCGTATGTCGCCCGCTAGGATCGTGTTCACCAGCGCGAGCGGGCGACCCCCCATTGCGTACACGTCGTTGACGTTGGCCAGCACTGCCGCACGGCCAGCTTGATAGGGGTCAGCCTCCACCAGCGGCGGATAGATGACCTCGGCGGCCAACAGCAACGTGCCCGACTCCGTCTCGATGGCGGCGGTGTCATCGCCGTTGGGTACGGGCCGGCCATCAACGACCGGCGGGGTATTATCGGGCTGGGCGAGTAATTCGATTTCGTGTTTGCGCTGCCAGGCGGGCGCGGCACGCAATCGCGAAACGATTTCAGACAGAGGCGCCGCTGTCATAGTGCGCGGTCAAGTTTGCTGATGCGCCTCGGCCAACACCTGCGCCTTGCAGGCCAGCGAGGCCAGCATCAATTGATGGGGTTGCCCACAGTACTCAAACGGCTCACCCAGCGGCGTCCAGCGTAGTCGGCGGAAGAAAATCACATTCTGTACTTGCACCCGGGCCAGGAAGGTATTGCAGCCGCGCGTCGCCACGACCTGTTCGGCCAGGCGGCACAAATTCGCGCCGATGGAGGCCGCGCTCTGCCGGTGGGTGAGCGCAACGGCGAGCCGCGCGCCGTACCACACATCATCGTGGTCACGGTACACCCGCACCGCCCCGGCTACTTCACCAGTGGCGCTTTCAATCGCGACGAGGTGAAAGGCGTGGTCATCAATTTCGTCCACGTCGGTGCTCGCGAAGAGGTGCTGCTCCTCCACAAACACCGCATGGCGCACAGCGAAATGGCCGTGCTTCTCCGCCACGGTCTCGGCGATTTTGAACATCGTGCCGTTGACCTCGAGCCGGTCGGATGGACGGTCATTCATACGCAATCATGCCGGAGCAGGCGCCGCAGCGGGTGCAACCGGCTTTGCTGTTGCGATAGCTCAGGCCATATTTCAGATTATTGGCCGCCACACGTTTGTAAATCGGCTGCATGAAGGCCGGGTCGGGCGCGAGCGCGTCTTGCAACAGCGTGCCTATGATGGGGCGCAACGGCACCACAAAGGGGTACACACCGATCTCGGCCATTTGCCGAGCGCCTTCAACGATGGTCTCAGCATCATCGCCAAAGCCGGCGATGATATAGCTGGAGACTTGATTGTGGCCAAAGATTTCTACGGCGCGCCGGAAGGCCTCGAAGTAGCGCTCGATGCTGATGGTGGCCTTGCCGGGTGAGATGCGTTCGCGCGTCGCCTGGCTGAAGCTCTCGAGGTGCATGCCCACAGTGTCCACGCCCGCTTCCTTCAGCAACAGCATATCTTCTAACTTCTGGGGTGGCTCGAACTGCACCTGAATGCCGATATCGGCCACGCGCTTAATGGCGGCCGTACACTTGGCCAAATACTTCACCCCCATATCGGTATAGTTGATCGTGCCCGTCGTCATCACCATGTGGCGGATGCCATCCAGCCGCACCGCTGCTTCGGCCACTTCGGCCAATTGGTCGGGCGTCTTCAAGCCAATCGTCGCGCCGCTCTCGAGTGAGCGCTCAATGGCGCAGAAATGGCAACGCTCGCCCTCGTTGCGCCAGCGCACACAGCGTTGCGAAACCGTCGTCGCCAGCACGTCACGCCCGTGTAAGACGGCAATCGTTGAATACGGGATGCCATCCTGAGTTTTGAGGGCATAGAACTTCGGTGTCGGCGCAAACTCTATCGGCATCAGCACGATGCCCTCACGGGCGAGCGAGTAGCCGCCTTGCCCGTCATCCACTACTGCGAAGGGTGAGTTCTGGGCGAATTGACCGAGCGTGGGTACCATCGCCGCCACGCCCGCCAGCACAAAGGCCTTATCGTCCGACGGCCCGGCGCCACCTCGGCGGCCGCGATTTTCCACCGGCACATCAATCCGCGCACCCAAACTTTGCAGGTCAATAATGACGGATTGCATGATGATACCTGTCCTTGAATAGAGTCAGTCGCCCATTCCGCTGCTGGCGATGGAATGGGCGACTGAGGGTGATGGTGTTACAGCGTCCAGGTGCTTAGAATGAGCGCGCCGGACTTCCAGTGATCGATGGTGATGTCCAGCACATCGAGTGGGTGGAAGGGCTTGATGCCCTCCATCAGGTCGCTTTCGCGCATGCCGTATAGGCCGACCATTGCGAAGCGGCAGGCGTACACCTTCACGCCTTCACCCATCATGGTCGTCAACTGGCGATTGATGGCGAGGTTGCCGGGGAAGCCTTCCTCGCCGACATTCGGGAAACCGCGCCCCGCGGCCGCCATCAGTACGCCGGGACCATACAAGCCGAAGCTGGTATCGAAACCCTTGCGATTGATGCGGGTGGTGGTGAGCATGTTCACCAGACCCACCGAGCCTTCAAACGGCACGGTGTGCATCATCACGAGGGCGCGCTGGCCCGGCTGAGCCTTGTGATCGGGGAAGACCTTTTCATCAAGGTTGACCAGCCGGTCGCCGGACTGCGGTTTGGGGACAGAAACCATAGCCATGTGTGAGTCTCCTTTGTGAAAATGGGAAGGGTGGATAAGATTTCGCTAAACGGATCATCGTTTCTCCCGTTGATCCGCTCAGCGCACTACCCAGGGTTACCAGATTTTGCCGTACAAACGCTCGGCGTTATTCCAGAAGATATTTTCCTTTAATTCATCTGACACCGGCGCGCCTTCAATTTTCCAATACTCGGAGGCGAAATCGCTCCACGGGATGTCGGAACCAAACAGGAAGCGGTCGCCGCCCATTCCGCGCGCTTCAATCTCCTTGAGCAACCAGGTGGAGCCAAAGCCAACGGCCCAGGATGAATCGGTGTAAACCTGATATCCCTCTTCCAGCAATTCAAAAAAGCGTGGGACGAACTTGATGTGGCCGCTCACGCCGCCGCCCATGTGCACCAGGTGAATCTTGTTTTGCTTGCCAAACTTGCGCACCATCGCAAAGGCGTTATCAATGTCGGAGCCGCCGCCGGGACTAGTGTGAAGGTGAATAGGCATATCATTGTCGGCTGCCGCCTTTAGTATCATCTCCCACAGCGCAGCCGCCTCCGCATCCCACTGTTCGGGATTGAAGGTGCCGCCAAGCAAGCAGGTGGTCTTGAGCGCCACCAGGCCTTTCGACCCAATCAACTTCAAAGCCTCGGTGGTGCGGTCTTTGTCTTTTGGCAGGGCTGAGACCCAAATTGCTCCGAGCAGACGATCATTCTTGGTTGCGCTTTCGGCCACAAGCGGGTTGAGGCCGAACGGTTGCGCGGAATCGGGGTAGCCATAATTGGACATAACCAGTGCACGATCAACATGGTTCTCACTCATACCGGATAGGTACTGCTCAGTGGTGTCGTAATCGGTCGTCGGCTTCACGGGTTGTGGCAGGCCGTAATAAGCTGCGCCCGGCACTGGACCAATGTGGCTGTGATTATCGAATATGCGTTTGCGTTTGACGTCGAGCATGGGATGGGCCTCCGCACTTACCAGTATAAGAACAGTGAATTACCTGTTACTTACCTGATAAGTCCGAAATGGGCGAACAGCTGACTCAGGTGAATGTCACTGGCTACGAAGCCCTAAAAATACGGACACCATCAGCCAGTGACAGTCACCTTTGCGCGAGTTGAGTTTTGAATTAGACGACGCTGTCAGCGATGCGTGTGGGCGATTTCCGGATGGGCGAATAGGCCCGGCTCGCCCCCAGTGTGGAGAAACGCCACCGTTTCGTCCTTTCTGAATCGGCCAGCACGGATCTCGGCGATTAGCCCGGCCATGGCCTTGCCCGTGTAAGTGGGATCGAGGAAGACTCCCTCGGTGCGAGCGACGAGGCGAATGGCTTCAACACTCCTTGACGTCGGGATGCCGTAGCCCGCGCCGATGAAGCCCCCCGCACCACCACATCCTCCGAACGGAATTCAATGTGATGTCCGGCCAGTTGCGCAGCCTCGGTCGCAATCCGCACGACACGCTCGACACACTCGCTGACTGGACGGCTCACAGTGATGCCGAGAATTCGCCACGTTGCATTCAGGATTTTCGCCCCGGCGACGAGACCAGCTTGAGTACCGCAACTGCCGGTTGCCAGGACGATGACATGCGGTTCAACATTGGCTTCTCGAAACTGCGCCGATAGCTCACGCGCGCAGTCAACCTATCCGAGCGCGCCCAAGCCCGAGGCCCCGCCGCGCGGAATCACATAGGGTCGGCGGCCCTTCTGGCGCAAGTCATCGGCTAACTGGTTGATCTTCGTGTCCACCAGCGCCCAGTTTGGATCATGCGTGTAGATGAGTTCGACGCCGAGCAACTCATCCAGTAGCAGATTGCCTTGTGATGCGGTTGGCGGCCCATCCTGCATGATGGCGACAATATCGAGGCCAGCCATACGCCTGCCGGAATGCGGTTCAGGCGACGGATGAAGGTGTGGGCGAACAACACGGCCTCTCGTGACCCATCTGTGGCAGCGAGTGGATTTGAACCACCGATCAAGGGCTTATGAGCCTCTTGGAGGAGATTGCTGCATCACCGGGCGATAAACCTGGAAACATACCGATCCGGTCCCTGTCGCTTGACCAGTTCTAAATTATTCTGACCGCGTAGTGAACGCCTGAACAAAAAAGCGAGACGGCATAGAGGCACCATCTCGCTCAGATTGGGGAGCCGCATAGCACGGCTATCAGTTTTTGATAGGCTGGGGATCGTGGATTCGAACCACGGCATACAGATCCAGAGTCTGCTGTCCTACCACTAGACGAATCCCCAGTACAGCAATCGATGCTGATTGCGCGCAAAATTCTACCACACGCCCTGGTCAGCGTAAACGCTGCGTCCGATGAATGGCAAGAATTTCAATGGCCGGCGCTACGGATATAGTTCAAACTCAGTCAGGGGCCAGTAACGCGCCACCACTCGCCCGACGATTTGCCCGCCGGTAATCGGGCCGAAGGTGCGCGAGTCGCGGCTGTTGGGGCGATTGTCGCCCATCACGTAATACGCCTCAGCTCCGAGGATGAGCGGCCCGCACTCCCCAAAACAGTTCGTCAATCGCCCCTGCACATACGGTTCTGCGATCATGGCGCCGTTCACGCGCACAACGCCCTCGCTGATCTCGATCATATCGCCTGGCACCCCGATGACGCGTTTGATGAGCGGCCTCACGGTCTCGGTGCGCTCGGTGCTGGGATACAGGATGACGATCTGCCCGCGTTGCGGCGCGAAGGGCGCGGGCAGACTCTCGCCGGCGGCGTGGGCGGTATCGGCCCACAACGAGGACAACGTGCTGCCGAGCTGAAAAACTAACACCCGCTGACCTTCGTGAAAATTCGGCTCCATGCTGATCTGCTGGATTTCAAAACGGCCAAAGACCGTAGCGATGAGCACGTACAACAGCACCGCTTGCGTCACGGTTTGCACAATATCCCACGCCACGCGACGCCAGCGCGGTGCGGGAGGAGGAGTTTGTTCGAGCATTTGCTGAATTGTACACTGCGCGTTCCGCCCGCCTGCGATACACTTAGCGACATCTCATTTCTAGCGCGACTCCTTTTATGACCGACACCACTCCCACGACTCAATCTACCGACTTTATCCGAACCGCTGTGAGCGAAGATTTGAAGTCCGGCCGCTTCCAGCGGGTGCACACGCGCTTCCCCCCTGAGCCGAACGGCTATCTGCACATCGGCCACGCTAAGGCCATCAGCGTCGATTTCGGCGTGGCGGCGGATTTTGGCGGGCTGTGCAACCTGCGCTTCGACGACACCAATCCTGTGAAGGAAGAACAGGAATACGTGGATAACATCATCGCCGACATCCGCTGGCTGGGCTTCGATTGGGGTGACCGGCTCTTCTTCGCTTCCGATTACTTCGAGCAGCTCTACGCCTACGCCGCCAAGTTGATCCAAAAGGGCAGTGCGTACGTGTGTGATTTGTCCGCCGACGAGATACGGGCTTATCGCGGCACGCTCACCGAACCGGGCCGGAATAGCCCTTTTCGTGATCGCTCGGTGGAGGAGAATCTCGACTTGTTCGCCCGCATGCGCCGAGGCGAATTCCCCGACGGCGCGCGCACGCTGCGGGCAAAAATCGATATGGCTGCCGGCAACATCAACCTGCGCGACCCAGTGTTGTATCGCATCCTCCACGCCAGCCATCACCGCACCGGCAACGTGTGGTGCATTTATCCGTTGTACGACTTCGCACACGGACAGAGCGACTCCATCGAGGGCGTCACCCATTCGCTGTGCTCGCTCGAATATGAAGACCATCGCCCGCTATACGAGTGGTTCCTGCGCGAACTCGAAATCTTCGCCCCGAGACAGATCGAGTTCGCGCGGCTTGCCCTGTCGTACACCGTCCTCAGCAAACGCAAGCTGCTGCAGTTGGTGAAGGACGGACACGTGCGCGGGTGGGATGATCCGCGCATGCCAACGCTTTCCGGGCTGCGGCGGCGCGGTTACACGCCGGAGGCCATCCGCGATTTGTGCGCCCGTGTTGGTGTGGCGAAAAATAACACCGTCGTGGACGTGGCCCTGCTCGAGCATTGCGTGCGCGACGACCTCAACAAACGCGCGCCGCGAGTCATGGGCGTGCTACGCCCGCTCAAGGTCGTCATCGAAAATTATCCCGAAGATCAGACCGAAGAGTTGGAGGCCGTCAACAATCCCGAAGACCCCAGTGCGGGCACGCGCCGCCTGCCCTTTGGCCGTGTGCTGTACATCGAGCAGGATGATTTCCGCGAGACCCCGCCGCCCAAATATTTCCGCCTCACCTCTGGAAGGGAGGTGCGCCTGCGCTACGCGTACTTCATCAAATGTGTGAGCGCGGTGAAGGATGCGGCCGGGAACGTGGTGGAGTTGCGCTGCACGTACGACCCGGCCACGCGCGGCGGCGATGCGCCCGATGGCCGTAAGGTCAAGGCCACCATCCACTGGGTGTCCGCCGCGCACGCGCTCAAAGCCGAGGTGCGGCTGTATGACCGGCTGTTCGTGAAGGAAAATCCCGAAGACGCGCCGGATGGCGCGCCAGAAGGCGGCAGCTTCCTCGACAACTTGAACCCGAATTCGCTGGAGACGTTGACCGAGTGCTACGTGGAGCCGGGTCTGCGCGGTTCTCCGCCCGGAAGTCTTTACCAGTTTGAACGCAACGGCTACTTCTGCGTAGACCCGGATAGCGCGGACGGCAAGCTGGTCTTCAACCGCACCGTGTCGCTGAAAGACTCGTGGGCGAAGATCGAGAAGGCGCAGTCAGCATAGTCCCGACAACGAATAAACGAATGAGCGTCTGTGCCACGGACGCTCATTCGTTTTTCATTGAGAAGTTACGCAGTTGATGTCGCCCTGAGCGCTGCCGCCGTGCTGATGTAATGTGTGGACTCAATCGCGCGAAGGGCCTCATTGAATTCGGTGAGGCCCTTCGCGCGAGTCGTGTCGGGCATGATAATGGCCGCTCATTCGCGCTCAGGGCGACATCACAGTGGGTTTGTTTCATCACCTGTGTAACTCGTATTGTTGACAATTTTTGGAGTTTATTTTCTGAACATGAACGACGCCAGCCGGGGCGGCTTGTTGTCGTCGTCCGCATGCCACCACTCGTTGAAACGTTCGAGCGTAAACCCATTTGTTGCCGCCGCCTGGGTGAAGTCGGACAGGTGGTGAATGAAGGCTTGAATTTCGGTGGTCGCCTGATCGCGTTGGAAGGTGGCCAGCGCGCCCTGATATTGCCGGAAGGGATGCAACTCGCACACGAAGAAGCGCCCGCCCGTGGTCAACGTTCGCAACGCCTCCGAAAAGATAGACGCCAGATCGGCGATGTGTTCGAGCACCAAATTGCACACGATCAGATCAACCGACTGAGCGGCGCAGGGCCAGGGGTGGGTGAGGTTCGCCACAACAAAGCTCACGTGGGCGGCGGGCACTTTCGATTTCGCCTGGCTAAGCATGCCGGTGGAAAAGTCGAGGGCGCAAACCTTCTCACCGATGCGGGCGAGCAGCGGCGTGTTCTTCCCGGTGCCGCAGCCAATTTCCAGGATGGAGCGGCAGTGCAACTGGGCGAGTGCTTCCCGGGTGACCACTGCATCGAGATCGCGCGTCAGGTTGCGATCCCGGTCGTATGTGGCTGACCAGTGGTTATACGCCGCTTGAACGCTCACGGGGTTCCTGAAAATGCAAGTCTTGCCGAACGGCCAGCGTCAGCCGCGTTGCGAAGCGCTAGCGGAGCAACGTCGGCTGCATCCCACCAACCCGCAAATGCGGGCTTCCCGCACCGAAGAACAGAAGGCACGGCGATTATGTTGCCAAATCGCTGTCTGTTCTCAGGACCCAGGGTTGGGCCGCAACGTGTGAGTTACACCACCACAGGCCTAAATTGGGATGCACCTTATTGCTGCGAACGCATCAGTCTTGACAACCTAACCATCCTCAAACTATACTGATTTCCGCATGCTAACCCAGGATAGCACCTTCGCCAAAATCAGAAAACCACCTTTGATGCGCCATATCTGGCGGTAACAAAAGCAACATTCGCCTATACTGCACACGGCCATAAATCGCGCTTTTCGGTTTCAGCCAGTCATGCCAGGTAACCACCACTGAGAGCGCCGAGATTTTCTCGGCGCGCTCAGCGATCTCTCCGGTGAAAAAAAAGCAATATGACCACATTGGCGAAGGTATTGCCAATAAACTCTTGTATCTACCTTATAGTAACTTGCACTAACATCTCTCACGCCAACCTTATAAAAGTAGCGTGACCAATCGTCGGCCATTGTTGAGCTCGAATCATCGATTGAGCTTTGGCAAGAATTCATTAGTTGCCAAAGTATTTTGTGTTGTCAAGATGCGAATTCGCTCTCCCCCATCACGAGCGATCTTATGTGAGTAGTCGGTTCCAACGCTACTGCAAGCAGAAGGCACGCCGTGCTTCTGGCGCTCAGGTTTGCACGAGACTGGTCTAGGGCACGGCCGCTGAATTTTGGAAAAAAATGGAGGAACTGATGTATCTACCAGATATTCCCAATCGCGGGACCGGCCCGGAGTCACGGGCCAAATACCGAAAGCGCGCATGGCTGCTGACGCTAGGGCTTTTGCTCTTGGCCCTCGTCGTTGCGCCGGTCGGCGCTACGGTGCTGGCGTCCCCGATCGAAGATGTCGTCAGCACGTTCACATATACCCAGAACATGCACCCAATGGGCTTCTCAGCGAGGGAAAATACCGTCACTCCCTTCACTGCCAACTCGGACATCGCCTTCTGGGGTGGGTTCGCCTACCACGGCAACTACGACGGCTTCCGCATCGTCGACATCAGCTCGCCTGCCAACCCAGTGGAGGTGCTCGATTACCGCGACTGCTTTGGAAACCAGGGCGATGTGATTGTCTGGGGCAACATCCTGGTGCGGTCGTGGAACTCGCCTGCCCCGGCAGGAGCGACCTGCGATGGCCAGCCGGTTCTGCCCGGCGTGTTTGGAGCATGGGAGGGTCTGCACGTCTTCGACGTCAGCGACCCGACCGATCCCGATTTAGTGGCATCCATCGAGACGGAGTGCGGCTCGCACACGGCGACCGGTGTGCCAGACCTGGCGAACGACCGGTTGCTTGTCTACAACAGCCCATCCAGTGGTCTCTGTCCAGGCATTGACATCGTCGAGGTCCCGCTGTCTGATCCCGCGGACGCGAGCTACCTGCGCTTCGAGCCTTCGGGTCGTAGTTGCCATGACACGGGCGTTATCCTCGGAGATGTAAAGCGTGCCGCGTGTGCTGGCGGGAACGGGTTCACGGTATGGAGCCTGGATGCCGCCGATGGCGGTTCGCTCGAAGATCCAATGCAACTTTATTCGCGTACCGTCACCGGCGTCACAATAGGACACTCCGCTTCCTTCACATGGGATGGCGAAGTGCTGATATTCGGCCACGAGCCAGGCGGCGGCGCCGGGGCGCGCTGCCAAGCGACGAGCAGTGTCACAGATCGGTCACTCTTCTTCTTCGAGGCGAGCACCGGGACGTTGCTGGGCACCATCCTCCATCCTCGGCCGCAGACCAACTTGGAAAACTGCACCTGGCATAACTACAACATCGTACCGACCGACAAGCGCTACGTATTTGTCTCTGGCAACTACCAGAGTGGTATCTCGGTCGTCGATTTCACCGATCCAGCAAACGCTTATGAGGCCGCCTATGCCGACCCGGCCCCACTGGTTCCGACCGCCCTCGGCGGCGATTGGTCAACCTACTGGTACGACGGGCGCATCTACGAGTCCGACATCACACGCGGGTTGATCGTCTGGAACTTGAGCGACAACGTCGTGGCCGGCGCGATGAGATTCGGCCACCTTAACCCGCAGACGCAGGAGACCTCGTTCCCGTTCAAGGGAACAGCGTTCGGCCTGAACAAGGCCGCCGCCGATCAACAAGGCGTCGTCGTCTTAGGGGAAAGCGCGCCCGATGACGTCAGCGGCGGAACGGGCACCGGAGAGGGCTTCAGCGACGGAGACAACTAACCACTCCTTCTCGTCCAACACTGGGAGGGCGGCTTTGGCCGCCCTCTTCTCGCCAGGCACGTCTTGCCCGAGCCGCCTACCGGATCACCGACCCTTCCGCGAGGCGGATTGGAGCGACCCGCCTGCGCGGCCAATTCCGCCCGGCTCGCCGTTCTGTAATGTCGCAAACTGACAAAGTAGTATTAGCCAGCGTGACAGTGATAGTAGTGAACTTCTCATGCCTGTTGGGGACGACACCCGATCAGATTGAGGAAGGTGCGGTCGGCAATTCGGGCTTGCAGAACTTAGTATCCGCATCCTCCTAAAGACCATTGGCTGTTGTTGAAGACTAATCAATAAGCCAGTAGGTGCGGCCCAACGGCTGGCAACAATCCGACTGTGATCCAGTGATCAGACCCAGATTGCTTTTCGACGATCACCGCTCTGTAACCAGCCCTGGCGATTGGGAACGAGATGATTTATTGAAGGTCATCGATCCGTCCGGCGCAGGATCCATAGCCCAGAGTTCATGTCGCTGGCGTAAATCAGGCCCGTGCTTACGTCGTAGTCTACGCCCCACACTTGAGGCGCATTGGATAAGACCCCGCGTTGCGAAGGCTTGACAGGATTGTTGGCGGAGGGCGGCACGAAGAAGGCGACCTCTCGAAGCGCACGGGGATTGCTTGCATCCACCACTCGGATTCCATCCGAGTACCACGACAGGTAAACATCCGTGCCGACGACTAAGGCGTTGTGGATGGAGTAGTCGCCTGCCGCCTGGCTATCGGTGCCCAGCGAGTTGGGTGTGCGATACTCGCCGATCTGCACCGGGGCCGCCAGGTTGGCGTAATCGTAAACGCGCAGGTAGCCCAGGCCTCTCTCAATGTTCCGGCCTGAAATCTTGCAGAAGTCCTCGTCGGCGGAAAACAATAGTTTGCGAGCATCGTCATAGGAGGCCGAGTGGGCGTCGCCGTCTGCGTTCGCCGGGTAGGTGGTGCGGCCCTTGAAAACTGGCCGCGCCGGATCGGTCACGTCGAGGGCAATGAAGCCGCTGTCCCAATAAGAGACGAAGACCAGCTTGCCATCCTGGGATGGCTCTGCTCCGTGCCCGTAGTTGGGATCGGCATCGCACCCTTGACCGGCACCGAATGGGCCGCCGATGTCCTGAATGCCCCAGTCGGACGCTTGAACCGGATTCGTGGGATCGGTGATATCAATCAGGCGGAAGTCGCCGTCGCCGTTCGCATCGCGGTAGCCACTGGCCGTCGTCGAGTCAGGGTAACGGCTGGTCGGCACGGTCGCGTAAGCAAAGGTGCGGCGGAGGTCGGGGCGGTGTTCGATTTCAAACTCGTGGACGCCACGTGTGCAGCAGCCTGTGTTGAGGTAACCGATTTGTACGGGTGCGGCCGGATTGGTGACGTCCCACAGCATCAGCCCGCGATCGGCATTCGCGTCATAGCGCGAATCGCCACAGTATTGGACGCCAGCGACTGCGATATCTTTACCTCTCGATCGCCCGTAAAGCGCGCTGAAGACAACGACGTCTTCAACCGATGTGTTTGGCGGGTTCTGGAGCCGCGCCACAACCTGCGGGTCGGCTGGGTTGCGCGCATCAATCACCAGCACACTGGTATTGGAGCCACTGGGGCAGAAGCGATCCTTCGATCCGTTGGCCCAGTCCCCGAATCCCCACTGGCCGACGTAGGCAAAGCCCTTGTACACCCAGACATCGGCATTGAAACCACGACCGCCGAGGTCGTTATGGCCAACGACGGCCATATTCAAGGCGGCTCCAGCATTGGAACCACCACTATCGGCCAGTGCCGGCGTGGCCGAAGCCACGAGAACGGCAAGCGCGGCGAGCACTCTCAGCAACAAGCGGCGATTACGCACGCGGTTCATCGATGCCTCCTTATGGTTGCGGCTTGACGATATTCGGTTTGTCAACTACAGGTCACAGTATATTGTACACCCGGAGAAATACAGGCGTTGAACGTTGAGAGCGCGCCCAACGAGGGCATCAGCCGTTTGCGGAGCCGCGCAGCGGCGGAGCAAATCGGACCGCTTTGTCAACAGGCAATCTGCGCGACAGGCGCGTGAAAGGAACGGTCCCAAGTGCTTCACTTAGCCCGTGGAGCCTAACCGCAGTGACGAGCCCATCATCCGCTGGCGATCAAGCACCACGGTTAGCCTGAATTATCGATCAACTAGGCGCGCGTGGCGAGTCGCCGGGCGCGGTTCTGTAGGTGAACGGCTTCGTCATAGGGTGTGCGGGTCTGCCAGCATTTCCAGACGATGGCCAACCAGCGATTGGCCAGACAACGATAGGCGTGGCTGTTGGAACGTGAATGCTGACGCACATGGTGCCAATAGGTGGTGGCCCAACTTGATTGTGCGGTCGACGCTTTGGCCCACTGTTGCGCGATCTGACGGAACTCATGGTCACAGGCTTTGCGAAAGCGCACGCGTCGGAGTTTGCCACTCTGTTCAGTGACGGGGCAGGTGCCGGCGAGGCATTGCACACTGTCGGGCTGGGGAAAGCGTTCGCGATCATCCCCGAACTTAGCCAGCAGCGCTGGCGCGAGAAAGTCACCGGCCCCTGGCAAGGACGCGAAGAGCGTGTGATCGGGATGCTGTTCGAAGAGTTCGTACAAGCGAGCGATCTCCAGCTTCTTGTGTTCAATGGCCGTGAGTAAGTGCTGGGCCAACCAAACGGCTT